>JBAVUB010000274.1:0-5450 GCA_049696575.1 Acidobacteriaceae bacterium
ATCCGTTACGCCCAGCAACCCGTCTGTCTCCGTAACCCTCACGATCACCGCCAGTGGTTCGGCGGCCGCCGGCACCTACGGCGTCAACGTGACGGGCACCGCAGGCAGCCAGGTTCAAACCCTGGGCGTCACCGCAGTCGTCCAGTAAGAAGTAGGTCAGAGCAAGGTAAGAAGGAAGGCTCGGTTGCCCCATCCGGATCGCTCGCCCGATCCGGATGGGGTTTTCATTTCCGAGGCGATTGCACGCGTAAGGAAAGCAGCTCCAGCCTAAGCGTTCACCCTATCGAGGTACCACCGTGACGCCTGAGGTTCATTCAGTTCGCTGTTGGCCGGTCGATGGAGTCGACGACCAGCGTTTCTACTGATCCCTTCTGAGATTCGAGCTTCATGCCAAGCTGCTCCTCGAGTGCCGTGAATAAGCTCGGAGCAAAATCGTCGGAGCCGGGCGGAGGAAGTGTGCCGCCGTTGACTCCACTGGTAGCCTCCGGCGTCCACCTGAGCGTCCAGTCGTAATTGCCTGTGAGCCCCGTCTTGTTGACCACAACACGATCGCCGATCTCGGGCATCAGGTCAGGGGCTGCTGCAGCAAATTCATCCAGAGAAGAATTGATGCCGTGCACTTCGCCACTTTTGCTCTCCATGATCCCACTCCGTGTCCCGCCACCTGCCAACGATAGTGGCCCTGTTGATTTCATTAATTTCGGTCCGCCCTTAGCGATCACGAGCGCGTAAACGGGGATCTCCCTCGTTTGATAGCTCACCCTAAGGTGAAAACGATCAGCCAGAAGCGCCTGTACCATGAGCTTCACCTGCCGACCCCGCTGATCCGGAGGCAGCTTATCCAGCGCCGCAGTCGTGGTCTCATCGGCTTTCGCTTCGATATCGTACTCAATTGAATTCACCCAGTCGGGGTATCCGGAAATCTGCGAGCCAGACCTGATGTCATACGCGAACATGATGACGTCTTTGACAGACACATTCTCTGCTCTGAACCTGCCGGGAGACGTAATTGTTCCGCGGTTTGGTTCCTGCCCGCTACTCGGCTTGACTGTTGCCACCTCAAAACTGAATTCCGGCTTGCTCCCTGAATTCTGCAACAGAGCGGCGCTGACGCGCGGCACATCGGCAAAGCCAAAAAGTATCGGGCTCAGAACTGCCAAAGCCGTCAGACCAATAAGAAGCATTTTGTGAGTGCGTGTGAGGCAGGGGACCGGGCGGCCTGACACGATACGACGCACGCGCTGCGCGAGATCCGATCCCGAGATGCCGGATGCGAAACTCCCCGCAGACCCAACGGAAAATCTGCATGCCCGCAGGACACTTTCGGCGTACACCTCCGGCGCGCCGCCAAGCCTCATTACCGCTTCGTCGCATGCACGTTCTCGTTCTTCGAGCAAACGCCTCTGCAGCCACCAGGCGATTGGATGGAACCAAAAAATCGCCTGAACAAGCATGTGAAGGGCTGCAGTGAGGTTATCGCGACGCTGGACGTGAGCGATTTCGTGCGCAATGATTCCCTCGATGTGAGCCTCATTCAGCCGCTTCGAAATTCCCCGCGGCCACACCAGCGTCGGTCGCCAGATGCCGAAAATACCCGGTTCCAGTGATGTGTCCGAAATCGCGATTGCAATTGGCCGCCGCATATTATGGAGGGCCTGGACCCTCTGCAACACTGAGAATTCGAAACCTTTCGTTGCAGGACGCGCATTCCGCAGGTCGACGGCCATGCGTCTCCAGTGGATGATCCAGCAGCAGAGCAGGATCAGAGATCCTGCTGCCCAGATTGCAGCGCCGATGGAAAAAAGATGAACCGATTGCTCCCCGGGTGCGAGCAAAGTGGTTTTTCCGGAGTTGGAAAGACCAATCGGCGTAAACGTAAACGGTTGGCTGACAACGTCCAGCGAATAATAAGGCGCCGGTTGCAAATCACCTTTCGTTCCGTGAATCGACGCCAGAGACCCTCCCAGTGCAAATAAAGCAGAGAAAGGAACGAGAAACTTGAGAGACGCCACAAACCAGATCCAGTAGCGGGTTCGCGCCGGGATTCCGCGCAGCATGAACGCAAGGCCA
This sequence comes from Acidobacteriaceae bacterium, assembly GCA_049696575.1. Lineage (GTDB taxonomy): Bacteria > Acidobacteriota > Terriglobia > Terriglobales > Acidobacteriaceae > Palsa-343. The sequence goes on from JBAVUB010000274.1 coordinate 2,071, forward strand.
GCCGCACAGAGAGCAAAGAGCGTCGACTGCCAGAGGTGGTTTCCAACCGACTCGGCAAACACTGTGCTCACGGTGTGCCCCTTCCCTCGGACTTCGACTTCTGTTCTGCCCGATCCAACAGGATCTTCTCTGCTTCCCGGACGTCGTCCAGCGTCAGATTTCCAGATTCAATCAGGTGAGCCATGACAATCTGAAATCTTCCCCCCAGAAGGACCAGCAGGTCATCGATGAGACGCTTCTGCGCACTGCTGCGAGACAATGCCGGGGCAAAGGTGTGGAAGTTGCCGACCTTGCGAACTCGCTTGAGTGCCTTCTTGCTCTCCAGCCGGTAGACAGTGGTCTGCACGGTCGTGTAGGCCGGTCGGGATCTTTCCGGAAAAGCCTCCTGGATCTCGCGAATGGACAATTCGCCACCCGTCCAGAACACTTCCATGATCTGCAATTCAAGCTTCGTCAACTTCGGATTCTTGGTCATCATTACTATCCGACCCGGTGTTGTTACTATCGACATAGTAGACAAAGACGCGAGAAGTTGCAACGTGAGACACCCCGGATTCCGTACAAGTCGGCCCCGTGCATCTTCTTTTCCGAGGTGTCCACAAGTTTTTTGGTGGACACCTCGGTGATGGAATTAAGGTAGTTCGCCAGCCATGCTCGTCCCTGCGCCTTGCACCCTCCACCCTGTACCCTGAATTCGTGCCGGCCCGCACCCATAATCGCCGCCCGGACCTTGCTCCCGAACCCGAAGCGCCGCTGCGCCCAATTCTCGCCCCCCACGAGCCGCAGTCCTCCATCTTTCCCCGGCCCCAAAAATCACCCCTGCGCTGGGTCTATGCCTTCTGGATCGCCGGCGTCGTCGCGCTTTTCGCCCTTCACTTCCCCCATCTCCTCGCCGATTTCCCCAACCACTCCCCCTGGCTTGACCCCTCCAAATACACCGACGAAGGCTGGTACGGCAACGCCGCCACGCGCTGGTATCTCTCCGGCCACTGGTTCCTCCGCGGCGACTTCAATCCCGCCGTCGCATTGCCGATTTGGCCGCTGCTCCTCGCCGCCGTCTTCCACTTCACCGGAGTCAGCCTCGCCGCTGATCGCGCCCTCGACCTCTTCGTCTTCGGCCTCAATCTCCTTCTCACTTACTTTGTCGTCCGCACCCAGGCCGCGCAATGGGTCGCCCTCCTCGCCGTCACCATCCTTGTCACCAGCCCCTTCCTCTACGCCTTCAGCCGCCTCGCCATTCTCGAGACGCCGCTCATCTGTCTCCTCCTCCTCTCATGGCTCCTCGCGCTGCGCCTCCCCCATGCGTCCTCGCGCGCGCAAACTCTAATGCTCGCCGCCATCGGACTGCTGGCCTGCCTCATGATCCTCACCAAGACCACCGCCGTCTTCATCCTTCCTTCCACGCTCTTTCTCATCGCCCACGCCTACCGCTTCCGCTGGGCCTCCCTCCGCGCTCTTGCCACGGTCATCGCCGCTGCCGCCCTGCCCTGGGGCGCGTGGTATTTCCTCCTCGTCCGGCCCCACTACCGTCTCGACTACCAGTACCTCTTCGACGCCAATCACTGGGCGCAGCCCACCACCTTCACCGGCTGGATCGCCGCCTTCTGGTACGCCCTCCACGGCTCGCTCTGGATCTCCCCCACCCTCTGCGTCACCGCCGTCGCGCTGCTCGCGCTCTCGCTGGTTCCGTCGCGCGCAACAAATGCTTCCGAACTCCGTCCGTCCGGCCTGGACTCCGGTGAGAACTCCGGCCCAGTCCCGCATCTATGGACCAACCCCGTCATCCTCGCCTCGCTCCTCGCCGCCGCCGGATACCTCTTCTTCGCAGGCTGGCACAACAACCCGCAGCCCCGCTATTACGAAGCCGTCATCTACCCACTCAGCTTCATCCTCGCCCTCGGTGCCGCCCGCCTTCTCCCCCGCTCGCGCCCTTTGCTCCTCCGGATCGCAGGAGCCGCCGCCATCGCCATCGTCGTCACCGTCTGCATCGCCGGCGTCTTCCGCATCGCCAGCTACGTCCGCCATCCCGACTACACCTTCCTCAACGCTGCCCGCGGCGTCACCAACTACATCGATAGCCACCCCCACCCCCACCGCCTCCTCCTCTCCATCAGCGGCGACAGCATCCAGATGATCACCCGCCTCCCCGCCATCTGTGACGACTACGGCACCTGGGATCTCCCCTACCGCATCCACGCCTATCAACCCGGCTGGTACGCCACATGGAACGAAATGGACCCCGGCACCCTCACCGACCTCCAGACCCAGTACTCCCTCGAGCAAGTCGCCTCGTTCCCCGCGTTCGACGATCCCGACCGCAATCTCCTCATCCTCTACCGTTTGATTCCCCTGCCCCCGGCAAAGCAAACCTACCTCACCCAGCAGGAACAAGCCGGCAACACCGGCAAATAATCAAAGACCAAAGAAAAACCCAAAACCAAGCCACGCTGGACAGCCAGGTTCACCCCACAGCAAGTAGCGAAATCTTCTGCCACCGGAAAATCAACAGATTTCATTCGGTACCTCAGCCGGCAGTACCGCGCCGGGGAAATCGGTCGACCCATTTTGGGAAGGCACCACTTTCAGCAAGCTCGCTATCTGAGCTCTGCGCTCTCGCCTTTAGCTCGCTCTTGCTGTCCCGTTCCCTATTGCATACTCCCCGGTTCCTGTCTTTTCCCCTTGACATAACCGCAACCAACCCCCAATCTATAGATGGCTTAACGGCTATCGGCCAGGATGTTGTAGAGGGTTGGCATCCGGACCCAAGGGAGAAGGGTTCCCACGGAGGCAACCTAAGGTCAGCCCTCCCCCACATTCAACGGCTCTCCGCAGAGGCTTCGTTTCCGAGACGAAGCCTCTCTTTTCGTGCCCACGCTAACCTCCCCCGCCAACCTCGGCTCGGATCGCTGGGCTTTCCCCGCGCCCCCGACTACGAATCAGGTTCTCTGTCTCTCGGCCCCCGCCTCCCAGCTCCCGCCCCTCGGCTTTCCGCACCCTCCACCCTGCCTCCCACATCCAAAACCCACACATGCCAGCCCAAAATCCCGCCACCCTCTTCTCCCCCATCACCATCGGCGCCCTCACCCTGCCCAATCGCATCGTTGTCTCGCCCATGTGCGAATACTCCTGCGCCGACGGCTTCGCCAACGACTGGCATCTCGTCCACCTCGGCAGCCGCGCGGTCGGCGGCGCCGCCCTCATCTTTACCGAGGCCACCGCCGTCACCGCTGAAGGCCGCATCAGCCCCCAGGACCTCGGCCTCTGGAAGGACGAGCACATCGCGCCCCTCGCCCGCATCACATCCTTCCTCCACTCCCAGGGCGCGCGCGCCGGCATCCAGCTCGCCCACGCCGGCCGCAAAGCCAGCACGTGGGCACCGG
>JBAVUB010000275.1:0-5241 GCA_049696575.1 Acidobacteriaceae bacterium
GCGTTGGCGTCGAGGTCGGTGACCGCGCCATTGAGCCAGCCGCTGTTCCAGCTGTGCGCGCGCGTGGGGCCGGCGACCCAGGTGTGCGCGATGCCCGCGGCAGTCATCTGGGTGTTCAGGGTATCCATGTCCGCGGTCCATGCGGCCTGATCGCCGCTGATCCACAGGCGATTCTGCTGGATGAACGCGGCGGCGTTGCTGGCCACGAGAGACGGGATGAAGTAGGTGTTGTAATTGGCCTGAGTGCCGAAGTTCGGGGGCAGGTCGAAGGAGGCGGAGAGGCTGCTCTGCTGCGCCGGGGAATCCCATGATGCGCCGGCGTTGAAGACGGAGGGATGGCGGAGCATGAGGTCGAGAACGCCGTTGCCCGATTTACTGAACCCGATGAGGTAGCGTTGCGGTACCGTGCCCTTAAGAAACGTGTCTCCCCAGGGGATGAGGTCATCGATGATGAAGCTCTCCATGCGCAGGGACGGGGCGGTGACGTTATCGCCGTACCACGGATTGTAATTGAACGACGGCGCGATCAGCGTCATGTTGAAGCGATCCTGGACGTCGAGCATGCGCAGCTCTTCGAGGCCATCGCTCCATGTGGAATCCGTGGTGTCAACGCCCTGGTCCACCGGCAGGACGTAGAGAATCCGGCGCGGCTTCCCGGCGACCGGGTTGGTCGGCTCGAGAACCCGAATGATCTGCTGGTCGGAACCCTGATAGACGGACGTGACGGGGTAATACTTCACTCCGTTGGAGTCGACGTCCGGAGATCCCACGACCATGCTGCTTTGCGCGTGCGCTGCTGGAGCCAGCGCGACGAGTGTCAGGAGAATGTTGACGGCAAGAGCAGAAAATCGAGTGAGCCGGGCAGAATGCGCACAGTTAGCGCAGGTCATGCAGAAGCGATCTCTTTCACGGAATCCTCCGTTTGGGATCTGTGTTTTGGGGACTGCAAGGTGAGTCAGCATAGCAGCCGGCCGGGTACTTCGGTACAGGATTCCGGTACCCACAAATTCCATCTCTCCAGTAACTTGCAACGGATCACTGTTTGCGCAGCTGAGTCCGGTTACCGGCATACCAGCAGGGTGTGCCTAAACGGGGAGAGGCGTGGCACTGCGTAGTCCTGGCACCGATTCGGAGCGGGATTCTCAAACCGCGGGCTGCGGAGATTCCCCTGAAATGCGCGACTTATAATCACCTTGGTGCAGGGACTTGAACGATTTCGCGCGCTCTTCGTTTCCCTTCTGCTGGGCTGGGTGGCGGCAGGTTGTGCGTTTGCGCAAGAGTCGGCCGCTACCCGGCCAGCTGGACAGGCGGAGCCCCATGGGCGGCTGATGCTGGTGCTTCCCTTCGAGAACCGGAGCGGGGTGGCCAATCTGGACTGGATCGGCGAGGCGTTTCCCGATGTTCTCAACCGGCGATTGAACGCAGCAGGGTTTCTGACCATCAGCCGCGGCGATCGGCTCTATGCCTTCGATCATCTGGGCCTGCCGCTGAACCTGCAGCCGACGCGCGCGACCGCGATCCGCATTGCGCAGACCCTGGACGCCGACTACGTGATTTTCGGCCACTACACGGCCTCCGCGAACCAGACGGCGAACCAGATCACCGCCGATGCGGAGATTCTGGACGTTTCCGATCTGCACATCGGGGCGCCGATCAGCCAGAACGGGGACCGGGGCCAGTTGCTGCAGATGATCAACAGCCTGGCATGGCTGGTGACGCGGCAGCTCGATCCGACGTATGCAGTCGAGGAGCAGACCTTTCTCGGCGCGGATAAAAGCCTGCACGGTGACGCTTTTGAGGACTACATCCAGGGGCTGGTGGCGGCGGATCCAAAGGACGGCATCGACCATCTGCGCGATGCTGTCAGGATCGATCCGGATTTTGCTGCGGCGTGGCTGGCTCTGGGGCGGGCGTACTTCACCGATCAGGGCTACGACCAGGCGGCGGCCGCCCTGGGACATCTGCCCCGGAACGATCCGAATGCGCTGGAGGCGGATTTCTATCGCGGGCTGGCATTTTTCTACACGGGGAATTACCGGGAGGCCCAGAATGCCTTCGCCTTTGTGAGCACGCGGCTGCCGCTGCCGGAGGTGGTGAACAACCAGGGCGTGGCCATGAGCCGGCGCGGACAGGACGGCGGCGCACTATTCCAGCAGGCGATTGCGGCCGACCCGCGCGATCCGGATTACCACTTCAATCTTGCCGTGGCGCTGGCGCATCGCAAAGATACGGAGCAGGCCCTGAAGGAGCTGGATCAGGTGATCGAGCTGCGTCCCGAGGATGCGGAGGCGCAGTCGTTTGCCGAGCAACTGAAGAATCCCGGAGCGCAAGCCCCGAACCCCGATCCGGGCCACGCGGTCAGCGATACGCAGGAGCCGCTGGAGCGCATCAAGCGCGGTTACAGTGAAGCGGGCTTCCGGCAGGCGGCCTTCGAGATGGAACAGGTGGAGCAGATGCGCCTGGCCTCCCTGAAGCCCGCGGAGCGGGCGGCGGAACTGATCCGGGACGGGGATCAGTTCTTCCAGCGTGGGCTGGTACTGGAGGCGGAACGGGAGTATCGTGAGGCTCTGGAGGCGGATCGCTCGTCAGCGCTGGCCCATGCGGGGCTGGCCGCGGTACGGGAGCGCGACGGCGATACGGATGCGGCCCGCCAGGAGGCGCATGCGTCGATCCAGCTGACGCCCAACGTGCCGGCCTGGCTGGTGCTGGCGCGGCTTGATTTGCAGGCCAATCAGCTGGGCGCAGCCGCGACCGACGTGGGCGACGCGCTCCGGATCGATCCGGAGAATGCCAACGCCCGAGGCATGAAGCTGGCACTGGAACGGCGAGGTCAGACAACGCCATGAAAACAGCGAGAAGCGAGCGAACGGCCAGCGAAAAGCGAGCAAAGAGTTAGACGGGGGATGCCATGAGAGCTGTGGCGCACGACGCAAGGCACGAGCACCACCACGGACCTCTTTTTCTGATTGCGCTGATCCTGCTGTTTCTCTTGTGCCTGCTGGGGCCGTGCACGGTGCGGGTGGCGGCGCAGGGCGGCCAGGTGGTGATTCTCCATCTCGACGATACGATTCAGCCGATCAGCGCCGATTATCTGAAGCGCGGGATCGACCGGGCCGCCGATCTGCACGCGCAGGCGGTGCTGGTCGAGCTGAATACGCCGGGGGGACTGCTGGATTCGACGCGCACCATGGTGGGCGACATTCTCGGCTCGCCGTCGCCGGTAATCTTTTATATTGCGCCAGCCGGGTCGCGGGCCGGGTCGGCGGGATTCTTTCTGATGGAAGCGGCCGATGTCGCGGCTATGGCGCCGGGGACCAATGCGGGCGCGGCGCATCCAGTGGTCGAGCTGGGCAAGATCGACGACATCATGAAGCAAAAGATCCTGAACGACACGCTGGCGTTTTTGCGGTCGTATGTGTCGATGCGCGGGCGCAACGTAGACGCGGCCCAGGACGCGGTGCAGAATTCGAAGTCGTATACCGACCAGGAGGCGCAGAACCTTCATCTGATCGACGTGGTGGCGCCCGATGAGCGCGCGCTGCTGGATACCATCGACGGACGCACGGTGAAGCGTTTCAACGGGACCAGTCAGACGCTGCACACGCGGGGCGTTGCGCTGGTCGCCGTCAATCCAACGCTGCGCGAGGAGATTATGGATCGGCTGATGGATCCGAATCTCGCGGTGCTGATCCTGCTGGCCGGTGCGCTGCTGGTCTATATGGAGTTCAACACGCCGGGCACGATTATTCCCGGAGCGCTGGGCACGCTGCTGGTGCTGCTGGCGCTGTTCTCGCTGAATCTGCTGCCGGTGCGTTACACCTCGCTGGCGCTGATTGTCGGGGCGATCATTCTGATGGTGCTGGAGGCGAAGTTCCCCAGCCACGGCATTTTGGCGGCGGCGGGGACCATTGCGCTGGTGCTGGGTACGCTGACGCTGGTGGCGGGGCCGATTCCGGAGATGCGCGTGCAGCTGGCCACGGCGATCGCCACGGGTCTGGCGTTTGGGCTGATCACGACGTTCCTGGTGCGCATCGCGCTGATTGCGCGACATAACAAGGTGCAGATCGGCCCGGAAGCGCTGGTGGGAGCGGTGGGCGTGGCGCAGCAGGAGCTGGCTCCGCGCGGGCAGATCATCGTGCATGGAGAGCTGTGGCTGGCGGAGGCGGATTCGCCGGTTGCGCCGGGGGAGAGCGTGCGCGTGCGCGCCGTGGATGGCCTGAAGTTACTCGTCGAGCGGGTACAACAGAGTGTTCCGGCCTGATTTTATGCGGTCCAGGCAGCACTGAGTGAGTTAAAATTTCAGCCGGGCGTAAGGTACCCGGCTATGTTCAGCATTCCTGTTCTTATTGTTCTCGCAATCATCGTTCTGTACCTGCTGAATTCCATCAAAATTCTGCGTGAGTACGAGCGGGGCGTGATTTTTCGCCTTGGCCGCGCCCTGCCCCAGCCCAAAGGTCCCGGCATCATCCTCGTTTTCAGGCCGCTCGATCAAATGGTCCGCGTTTCATTGCGCCAGGAAGTGATGGAGGTCCCGCCGCAGGACGTGATCACCCGCGACAACGTGACCATCAAGGTAAACGCCGTCATTACGATGCGCGTACTCGATCCGGGCAAGGCGGTCATCGAAGTCTCGAATTACGTTTACCAGACTTCGCAGTTCGCGCAGACCACCCTGCGCTCGGTGCTGGGCGAAGTCGAGCTCGATGGACTGCTCTCGCACCGCGATGCGCTCAACCAGCGGATCCAGACCATCATCGACCAGCGGACCGAGCCCTGGGGTGTGAAAGTGGTCAGCGTGGAAGTGAAGCAGGTTGACCTGCCCGATACGATGCTGCGGGCCATGGCGCGGCAGGCGGAAGCGGAGCGCGAAAAGCGGTCGAAGATCATCAACGCCGAAGGCGAATTTATGGCCGCCCAGAAGCTGGTGGAAGCCGCGAACCTGCTCGCAGAGCAGCCTGTGACCCTGCAGCTCAAATATCTGCAGACGCTCACGGATATCGGCGTCGAGAAAAATACGACGATCGTGTTTCCGCTGCCGATGGAGCTGGTTTCGCTCCTCGGACGCGGATTCGGCTCGAAAACGCCGCCACCTGAAACGAAATAACGGGTTCTCAACCGACAGAGGCTCCCCCTATGTCATTCCTGTTCGACACTGAGCAAGAGCAAGAAGCCAGACAAACCGAGCGGCGGTCCTCACCGCAAGGCCGCGCTGCCGGCACCGACAACGACACCGAAATTGCC
>JBAVUB010000276.1:0-11822 GCA_049696575.1 Acidobacteriaceae bacterium
CGCCCTCGCAGCCCAGGCCAGCGACCTTGTACAACAGAGCCTGTAATCGAATGCCGACTGCGCCCGCTCTCAACACCTCGCCCAAACCCACGCGCGTCATCCACGGGCGATCCCTGGACCACCATCAGCCACGCTCCATTTCCTTGTCGCTCGGCCCCCTCCTGCTCACCCCCATCGTCCTTCTCGTCCACGGCTACCACCCTTATGCCGGAGACGCCGGGATCTACGTTGCTGGCGTCCGCCACCTTCTCGATCCCTCCCTCTACCCCCTCAACGCGGCCTTCCCAGCAGCCTTCACCAGCCTCTCCCTCTTCCCCTGGACAATCGCCGCGATCGTCCGCCTTTGTCATGCGCCCCTGTCGTGGATCCTCCTGGTGGCGGATCCGCTCTCCATCTTTCTCTTCCTCACCGCCTGCCATCAGCTCGCCGCGCGCCTCTTCACGTCCGAATCAGCCCGCTGGTCTTCCCTGCTCCTCGCAGCCGCCTGTTTTACCCTCCCCGTCGCCGGAACCGCGCTCTCCGTCATGGACCCTTACGTCACGGCGCGCTCCTTTTCCACACCCCTGAGCCTGATGGCGGTTGCCGCCAGCATCGATCGCGCCTGGCCCCGCACCATCCTTCTGCTCACGCTCACCGCTCTGATCCATCCGTTGATGGCCGTCTACACCGTCATCTTCGTCGTTCTCCACACGCTGGTCGCCTCCGGACCTACCCGCCCTGCGCTCACGCTCTGTGTCCTTCTCATCGCCGCCTGCGGCGTGGCCTTCGGCCTTGCCCACGGAGCCCCAGCCTCGCCCGCGTATCGCCAGGCGATCTCCCTGCCGGCGCGGACGTTCCTCTTCCTCGCGCGCTGGCGCTGGTATGAAATGCTCGGCCTCGTTCTGCCCCTGCTTCTCTTTGGGCTCGCTCTACGCCAACTCGGTCCAGCAAACCGAGGCGGCGCAATTTGCGCTACATGCCTGCTTCTCGGAACCACGACCATCGTGATTGCCGCGGCGTTTGTCCCGCCCACTGGCCCCTGGCTCCTCGTTCCTCTCCAGGTCCTGCGCAGCTTCCATCTGATCTACGCGCTCGGCATCGTCCTCTGCGGTGGCTTGCTCGCCAAGCTCATGTCCAGCTCCCGCATCGCCGCAATCTTCCTGGTCGTCGCGCTTTTCGCCGGAATGTTCGCCGCGCAACGCGCCTCCTGGACCGGCAGCAGTCACATCGAGTGGCCAGGGGCATCCCCTGCTAACCCGTACCAACAAGCCTTCCTCTGGATTCGCGATCACACCCCGCGCAACGCCGTCTTCGCCTTCAACCCGCGGCTGGTCTACCTGCCCGAAGAAGACGAGCAGGGCTTCCGCGCCATCGCCGAGCGCGACCATCTCGCCGACGATAAGGACGCCGGCATTGTCGCCGTGATCCCGCGGCTCGCGGACCGCTGGGCGCTGCAACGCAACGCGGAACTCAACGTCGATCGCATGACAGATTCCGAGCGCATCGCCGCCCTCGCCCCGCTCGGCGCAACCTGGCTCCTGCTCCCGACCAACGCGAAGACAGCATTCCCCTGTCCCTACAGCAATGTCGCAGCAAAAGTCTGCCAGTTGATCCGCTGAACCGAATGGAGCAACAACACTTCGGCGGCCTTCGAAGGGGCCTGGGTTTTCTGAACGCTATCCGCTGAACGCTGAACGCTGCTCTTTACTGCACCGTCAGCGCCAGACACACCGCGCCTGCACAACTCGTATCCGACGAGGTTGCGTACGTGATCGCCGTGCCATCTGTGGAATACGCCGCGATGACGATCGTGTAACTCCCCGCTGCGGTTCCAAAGTTCGGCGATGGCTGGTAATGCTCATATCGGTATCGAGAGTTACAGGAGCTCAATCCCAGCGTGCCGGCGGCCAGCAGCATGGCCAGGCCCAGCGCCCGCAGCGCCCCGAAATTCTTTCGCCGGATTGCCCCCACTCCAATCAGCGCCAGAATGCCCGGAATCGCCACCGCATACACTGCGCCCGATCCCCCCAGCCCAGCCTCACTCGCGCCAACGCCCGACCGCGCCGTTGTCGTAATCTGCATCGCGCTGATGATCGACCCGTTCCCCGGCGGCGTCACCACATCCGGGTTGAAATTGCACGCTGAGGCCCCCGGCACGCCCGAGCACGACAGGTTCACCTGCTCCGAAAAACCGTTCTGCGATGTGACGGTCAGGTTCACGTTTCCGAATTGACCCGGTGTCAGCGACAATGACGATGGACTCGCCGTAACCGTGAATCCCGGCAGCCCGCTGGCATCCGCGGAGACACCGGCGCTGGCCGCCGACGCGGCGAACGCAGCATCGCCGTGATACACAGCGGTGATCGTCTTCGCCCACTGCGGCGGATTGTTTACGTTCAGCGTCGCCGCCCCGTCTTTGACGAAAACCGAACCCAGCGACCCCTTCGCCGTCTCGAAACTCACCGAGCCTTCCGAAACCGGAGTCCCATCGGCGCCTGCCACTTTCGCCGTGAACGACAGCGCGCCGTCACTCTTTTGCACCGAGACCTGGGTGCGCGTAGCCACCTGCGCTTGTCCTTGAGCGCAGGCACTAACAATGAAGAGGCAGGTCGGCAGTCCGCAATAAAGGGTCAGCCGAAGGGCGATGTGCTTCCGGAACAGCGAAATCATTCGTGAGGAACTCTCTTCGATAAACATCGCAGCCATCGTTCCGCCCCGGCCCGTCCTGCTCGCCGAAGGGAATCTCTGGCTCTGCGCTGGAAAACCCATTGTATCTGACCCGCCGCGCCTCCGGCACGTGAGCAGCCCCGAGCGTTCCCGCCGCGCCCCCCACCATCGGAGTTACGATCTTTAGTTGCCCATTCGCAATTCTCCGAGGCCCTCCATGGACACTTCGCTCTCCGCGCGCCCGCAACTCCAGTACCTCACCGCCCAGCTCGACGAACTGAGGCAGAAGGGCACGCACTTCCGCCTGCGGGTCCTCGACGACGTCCAGGCGCCGGTGTGCACCTACGACGGCCGCCGCGTCATCAACCTTGCCTCCAATAACTACCTCGGCCTGTGCAACCACCCCAAGCTGCGCGAAGCCGCCATCCAGGCCATCCGCGACTACGGCGTCGGCTCCGGCGCCGTCCGCACCATCGCCGGCACCATGAAAATCCACATGGAGCTGGAAGAAAAAATTGCCCGCTTCAAGAATGTCGAGGCCTGCGTCGTCTTCCAGAGCGGATTCGCCGCCAACGCCGGCACCGTCTCCGCCATCCTCGGCAAAGAGGACTTCATCGTCTCCGACGAGCTCAACCACGCCTCCATCATCGACGGCGCTCGCCTTTCCCGCGCGAAGATCAAAGTCTTCCGCCACAAAGACCTCACCCACGCCGAAGAGCAACTGTGCGAAATCCAGAATGAACCTGGTCGCAAGCTCCTCATCACTGACGGCGTCTTTTCTATGGATGGCGATATCGGCCCCGTCGACCAGCTCGCCGATCTCGCCGGGAAATATGGCGCCATCATGATGGTCGACGACGCTCACGCTTCAGGCGTACTCGGCCGCAATGGCCGCGGTACTGTCGACCACTTCCACTGCCATGGCCGCGTCGATATTCAGGTTGGCACCCTCTCCAAAGCCATCGGCGCCATCGGCGGCTACGTCTGCGGCTCCAAAGACCTCATCGACTTCCTCTACCACCGCGCCCGCCCGTTCCTCTTCTCCACCTCGCACCCGCCGTCGGTCACGGCGACCTGCATCGCAGCTTTCGATCTGCTCGAACAGGAACCGGAGCGTATCGACCGCCTCTGGGAAAACACCCGCTACTTCAAATTGGAGTTGGGCCGCCTCGGCTTCAACATCGGTGGCGTCAACACCCCCGCCAGCGAAACCCCCATCACCCCCATCATCATCGGCGACGGCCGCCAGACCATGGATTTCTCGCGCGCCCTCTTCGATGCCGGCGTCCTCGGCACCGGCATCGCCTTCCCCACCGTCCCCGAAGGCAAAGCCCGCATCCGCACCATCATGACCAGCGAGCATACCCGCGAGCAGCTCGATCAGGCCCTCGAAACCCTGGAGAAAACCGCGAAGAATCTTGGAATTCTGGGTTGAACGTGCGTGGCTCAAAAATAATCTTGCACTGTGTAACGCGTAACGCTACACTATACGTGTGATCGGGAGCTTCAGGCACAAGGGAGTCGAAGTATTCTTCTTGACTGGCTCGAAGGCCGGGATTCAGCCTGCTCACGCGAACCGCCTCAGATTGCAACTAACCAGGCTCAACGCGGCAACCGTACCAGGCGACATGAACTCGCCAGGTTGGCGCCTTCATCCACTAAAAGGCGACCTCGTCAATCACTGGTCGATTGACGTGAGCGGCAACTGACGGCTGACATTCGCGTTTGAGGGCAGAGATGCTGTTTTCGTCGACTATCGGGACTACCACTAAGGAGCAACCATGCGCATGTACAACCCCGCCCACCCTGGTGAAATCCTGCGGGAGCACATCGGGACGATGCCCGTCACGAAGTTTGCCCACCATCTCGGCGTCTCTCGCGTAACCCTGTCGCGCTTACTGAATGGGACTTCGGGAGTGTCGGCGGAGATGGCGCTGAAGCTCTCCGAGGCTCTCGGAACTTCACCGGAACTCTGGCTGAACTTGCAAATCCAGTACGACCTATGGCACGCATCGAAGGCAAAACGCAGGAAAATCCCGCGTCTGGCCGCCGCCTGAGGCCGCTAATCCGCCGCAGCTCAGCGAAACAGGCTGCTGAAGATGATCAGCCCCAGCCCGACCATCGTCACCTCATGATGGCCCGTGATCGCGCCGCCGCACACCAGCAGCACCACGCCGAGCGCAAACAGCAGATGAGAATCCGATTCGCACTCCCGCTCGATCGCCGCTTGCACCTGAGTGTTGGGGACGATGTTGGGGGCGGGGGCCGCGTTGGGGAATGAGTTGTTCATAAAGCCTCCTGACACAACCAGCATCACCCGAAGGCCACCATCCCCGGCAGTGCCCTTCGTCAGCAATCGCACATGACAAATGTCAGCCGCCGCCGCGCGTCGCGGAAGCATTCCTGACTTCGAGAGAAGTCCCTTCGCCCCTATACTTGAACCAGAGGACCATCTGCCTGCACCCCTTCGGCCAACATCTTGACCCGATTCTCGCGGAAACCCGCGCCGAAGTGGCCCGCCGCCGCGAACGCGTCCCCCTGCGCGACCTCGATAAGCTCGCAGAACAACACACTCCCCGCGGATTCGCCCGCGCCCTCCGCGAAGCCTCGGCCAGAGCCCCCGCGATCATCGCTGAACTGAAAAAGGCCTCTCCGTCAAAGGGCATCATCCGCCCCGACTTCGACCCCCAATCCCTCGCACAGGATCTCGAACGCGCCGGCGCCGCCGCGCTCTCCGTCCTCACCGATGAGCCCTTCTTCCAGGGCAGCCTTCAGAACCTCGAAATCGCCTCTGCCGCCACCAAAATTCCCTGCCTTCGCAAAGACTTCATCGTCGACGAGTACCAGATCGCAGAAGCCCGCGCCCATCGCGCCGACGCCATCCTCCTCATCGCGTCCGCGCTCGGCTACGGCAATCTCGAGTACTTCACGATCATCGCGCACAAGTACTCACTCGACGTCCTCTGCGAAATCCACACCGCTGAAGAGGCAAGGCTGGTCGAGGACATTGGCTGTGACGCCTATGGCGTCAACAACCGCGACCTGAAGACCTTCGAGGTCCGCCTCGAAACTTCCCTGGAACTTGTCGAAAAGCTTCCAGCCAAAGCTGTTCGCGTCGCCGAAAGCGGCATTCACACTGCCGCCGACATCCAAACCCTGCGCGCCGCCGGCTTCGACGCCTTCCTCATCGGCGAATCGCTCATGCGCCAGCCCAATCCCGGCGCGGCGCTTGAAGAGTTGCTAAAGACGGCAAGCGCAGCGCCCCAGCCAACGGCACAGCACACCTAAAAACCATGTGGATAAAAATCTGCGGCAACACCAATCTCGAAGACGTGCAGATGGCCGCAGATGCCGGCGCAGACGCCGTCGGCTTCGTCTTCGCGCCCAGTCCGCGCAGGATCAGCGCCTCACAGATATCGGTCATGATGCCCGACGTGCCTGCCGACCTCACAAAAATCGGCGTCTTTGATACTCAGAATTTCGATGAGATTGCGCTCGCTCTCCGGTCTGCGGGACTGCACGGAGTTCAGCTTCACGGGGAACTCGATTTTTCGCTCGCGGAAAAACTGCGCAACCAGTTCGACCCCGGCTTCTTTCTGATCCAAACCCTGCATTGGGATCTGAACAGCGATCCCGCCCGCGCCGAGGAACGGCTCCGCAACGAGCTCCGCGCCATCGCCCGGCATCGTGACATCGATGCGGTCCTGCTGGATGCCAGAACCGTCACCGCGTCCGGCGGAACCGGCAGAACCGTGGACTGGGCTCGCGCCAAAGAAGTTCTCTCCGCTGAAGCCGGAAAACTGCGCATCATTCTCGCCGGCGGCCTCTATCCGGGCAATATCCGCGAGGCCATCGTCACCCTCCGCCCCTGGGGTGTCGACGTCTCCAGCGGCGTCGAATCCGCTCCCGGTAGAAAACACCCTGAATTCCTCCACGACTTCATCCGCGCGGCTCGCTTCGCCTTCCTCGAAATCGAGCCTCCCCCCATGCTCCCCACTGCTGTGGGCCCGGTGTAAGGTGGAACCATGGCAGCCACTGTGACCAATCGCGTCGCAGGACGCTTCGGCCCCTATGGTGGCCGCTACGTTCCGGAGACCCTCGTCGCCGCGCTCGACGAACTGGAGCACGCCTGTGCCGAGGCTCAGGCTGACCCCGATTTCCACCTGAAGCTCGACTCGCTGCTGCGCGATTACGCCGGCCGCCCCACCCCTCTTTACTTCGCCTCCCGCCTCACAGAAACCCTCGGCGGCGCGAAGATTTATCTCAAGCGCGAAGACCTCCTGCACACCGGCGCGCACAAAATCAACAACTGCCTCGGCCAGGCGCTCCTTGCTGTGCGCATGGGCAAAAAACGCATCATCGCGGAAACCGGCGCTGGCCAGCACGGCGTCGCCACCGCCACCGTCTGCGCCCTCTTCGGCCTCGACTGCGCCGTCTACATGGGCGAAGAAGACATGCGCCGCCAGGAGCTCAACGTCTACCGCATGCGCATGCTCGGCGCGGAAGTCCGCGGCGTCTCCTGCGGCTCGCGCACCCTCAAAGACGCCATCAACGAAGCCATGCGCGACTGGGTCACCAACGTCCGCACCACCCACTACCTCCTCGGCAGCGTCCTCGGCGCGCACCCCTATCCCACCATGGTCCGCGACTTCCATCGCGTCATCGGCCGCGAAGCGCGCGCACAAATTCTCGAAAAGGAAAATCGCCTGCCCACCGCCATCATCGCCTGCGTCGGTGGCGGCTCCAACGCCATCGGTGCGTTTTACGAATTCATCCCCGATAAAGAAGTCCGACTCATCGGCGTCGAAGCCGGTGGCCGTGGCGCCGCGCTCGGCGAGCACGCGGCCCGTTTCAGTGGTGGATCACCCGGCGTTCTCCAGGGCACCTACTCGTACGTCCTCCAGGATGAAAACGGCCAAATCGCCCTCACCCACTCCGTCTCCGCCGGTCTCGACTACGCCTCCATCGGCCCTGAACACGCCGCTCTGCACGACTCCGGCCGCGCCGAATACACCTCGGCCACCGACGCCGAAGCCCTCG
Source organism: Acidobacteriaceae bacterium (assembly GCA_049696575.1). Taxonomy (GTDB): domain Bacteria; phylum Acidobacteriota; class Terriglobia; order Terriglobales; family Acidobacteriaceae; genus Palsa-343. The sequence continues at coordinate 7,687 of JBAVUB010000276.1, forward strand.
ACGCCACGCTCCGCCTCGCCCGCACCGAAGGCATCATCCCCGCACTCGAAAGCGCCCACGCCATCGCCGAATGCCTCCGCCTCGCGCCCACCCTCAGCCCGCGCGACATCCTGCTCGTCAACGTCTCCGGCCGCGGCGACAAAGACATGGGCATCCTCGCCCGCGAACTCCACCTCTCCGGAGCCTAGGCCGCGATGCCGATCTCTTTCGCCAACAAACCCGGACTCGTCGCCTACATCACCGTCGGTGACCCCGACCTCGCGACAACCCATAACATCGCCCGCGCTGCCATTGATGCGGGCGCAGACGTCCTCGAGCTCGGTGTCCCCTTCAGCGATCCACTCGCCGACGGCCCCGTCATTCAGCGCGCCAGCGAGCGCGCCGTGAAAAACGGCACCCGCCTCCGCGATGTGCTCGCCCTCGCCGCCGCTCTGCGCATCGAGCGTCCCCAGACTGGCCTCATCGTCTTCACGTACTACAATCCCGTTCTCCGCTTCGGACTGGAAGACTTTTGTGCCGCCGCCGAGCAAGCCGGCGTCGATGGTGTCCTCGTCACCGACATGATCGTCGAAGAGGCCGGTGAATACCTCGAAGCCCTCCATCGTCACCACCTCGCGCCCATCTTTCTCGCCGCACCCACCAGCCCCGACGCCCGCCTCGAACGCATCTGCGCCGCATCGCAAGGGTTCGTCTACGCCCTCTCGCGCGTAGGCATCACCGGCACGCGCGCCGCGCTCGAATCTGACGCCGAACAGCTTGTCAAACGCCTCCGCCGCTTCACGATACTCCCCATCGCGGTCGGCTTCGGCATCTCCAATCCCGAACACTTCGCCGCCGTCGGTGAATTTGCCGACGCCGCCGTCATCGGCAGTGCGCTCGTCGCCACCATCGAGCAGGCCGGACCCAAAGACGCCCCCAGTTCCATCGCCCGATTTATTCAGGGCCTGCGCGGCGGCATCCGAGAGCCCGCCGTCCCGGCCGGTTAAAGAATCCCCCTCTTCGTATACGGTTGTAGTTGCGGATTTCTCCATGACCCGACGCGCACTGCCGCCCGGCGAACAAGGAAAACCATGGACATCGAAACCTTGCGGCGCAAAATTGATGAGCTCGACCGGCGCATCGTTGCGCTCATTAGCGAGCGCGCTGCCGCCGCCCAGGAAATCGGCCGCCTCAAGCGCGCAACCGACCTGCCCGTCTACGAGCCCAATCGCGAGCGCGTCATCTTCGACAACGTGCGCAGCCACAATCCCGGACCGCTCCCCGACATCGAGCTCGTTCACATCTACGAGCGCATCGTCGACGTGATGCGGGCTCTGCAGCGCAATGAGCTTGCCTCTCGCCCGAACCCGCCCGCGTCCGGCGCGCAGACGCACACAGGAAAAGAAAAATGATTGTTGCTATGCAGGATCGCGCGACCGAAGAGGAGATCCAGGCCGTCGTCGAGCGCATGATGGAAATCGGCTTCAACGTCCACCGCACCACCGGGACAGTCCAGACCATCCTCGCCGGCGTCGGCACCCCCGGCGTCTTCGAGCACCAGGAATTCGAAGTCCTCGCCGGCGTCGCCGAAGTCATCCGCATCTCCTCGCCCTATAAACTCGCCGGACGCAGCTTCCGTCCCGAAGGCACCATCGTCCGTTTCCCCAACGGCGTCAGCATCGGCGGCGGCGAAGTCGTCGTCATGGCTGGCCCCTGCTCCGTCGAAAACCGCGAGCAAATCTTCGCCTGCGCAAGAATCGTCAAGGATGCGGGCGCGAAATTTCTCCGCGGCGGCGCTTTCAAACCCCGCAGCTCGCCCTACTCCTTCCAGGGTCTCGGCCTCGATGCGCTCAAGCTCCTCCGCGAAGCCAGCGACACCCACGGCCTGCTCGTTGTCAGCGAGGTCATGGAAATCTCCCAGATCGAGCCGATGATGCCCTGCGTCGACCTCTTCCAGGTCGGCGCGCGCAACATGCAGAACTTCAACTTGCTGCGCGAGCTCGGCGCGGTCCGCCGTCCCGTCCTGCTCAAGCGCGGCATCGCCGCCACCATCGAAGAGCTGCTGCTCTCCGCCGAATACCTCCTCGCCGGCGGCAACTATGACGTCATCCTCTGCGAACGCGGCATTCGCACCTTCGAAACCTACACCCGCAACACCATGGACATCTCCGCCATCCCCGTCGTGAAAACGCTCTCGCACCTGCCCATCGTCGGCGACCCCTCCCACGGCACTGGCCGCCGCGACAAGGTTCCCGCCATGGCGCGCGCCACCGTCGCCGCAGGCGGCGACGGCCTCCTCATCGAAGTCCACCCCAACCCCGACAAAGCCCTCTCCGACGGCGCGCAATCGCTCTACCCCGAGCAGTTCGCCGAGCTCATGAATACTCTGCGCATCATCGCGCCAGCCGTGGGCCGAACACTGTAAACGGGTGCCCCATGTCCCTGGGTTTGGGGACATGGGCTTCACGCTGACCGTCCAGTCGGCACCGTAAACTAACGTCAAATGCCCATCGAGCGCATCGCCATCCTCGGCACAGGCCTCATCGGCGCTTCCGTCGGCCTCGCCTTGCGCACCCACGGCTTCGCCGGTTCCATCGCGGGATGGGACCCCAACCCGGAGCAACTCCACGCCGCCCTCCGTCGCGAAGCCATCACCGTCTCCGCCGACGACCCCCTCATCGCCGCAAAGGAAGCAAATCTCATCCTCCTCGGCGGTCCTGTGTTCACCATCCTCGAGTGGCTCGACCGCCTCGCGCCCGTTTTGAGCGACGACCAGCTCATTACCGACGTTGGCAGCGTCAAAGGCGCAATGTGTGCCCGTGTCCGTGACAAATACAACGCGCCCGGCCAGCCCGGATTCCTTCCCGGTCACCCCATGGCAGGCAAAGAAGTCAGCGGTGCCGCCAACGCCGACGCCGCACTCTTCGACGGCGCTGTCTGGCTCTTCGCGGAATGCCCCAAAAACACCGATGTCATCCTGAGCGGAGCCGAAGGCGAAGCGAAGGACCTTGTGTTTTCTTCCGAGCAAACAAAGCTCCTCGCTGATGAATGGCGCGCCTGGATCGCCCGCTTCGGCTCCCGCATCATCGACCTCGACCCCGGCCGTCACGACATCCTCTGCGCCTGGATCAGCCATCTCCCTCAGTTCGTCTCCACCGCCATGTGCGCCCTGCTCGAAGACGAATTCGCCGCCAACGCCGACCTGCTCCCCATCGGCGGCCGCGCCCTCCGCGAAATGACCCGTCTCGGCGCCAGCCCCTTCTCCATGTGGCGCGACATCGCCCACACCAATTCCGACGCTATCGCTCAAACCCTGCACGCCCTCGAACAGCGCCTCGCCCACATCCGAGAGAATCTCAAAACTCCCGAACTCCGCGAGGAATTCGACCGAGCCAACCGCTTCCGCCTCCGCGATCCGAAAAAGCCCTGAAGGAACCGCCGCTCTCCCCAATGGTCAATTCGTAATCTCCCGAGTACACTTGCCCTTCACCATTTCTTCCCGCTGGAGGCTCTGTGCTCCGCCAAACGTGTGCCGTTCTCTTCGCGCTCCTCGTCCTGCCTTTCGTTGCCCACGCTTCGCCTTTGCTCCTGCTCCACCCTACCCTCAGCAAAGATCAAATCGCCTTTCGCCATGCCGACGACATTTGGACCGTCGCGCGCACCGGCGGCGAGGCCATTCGCCTCACCTCCACGGCCTCCGTCGTTGCCGGCCCGTTCTTCTCGCCCGACGGACAGACCCTCGCCTGGTCCGCCCGCATCCACGGCAACGTCGATGTCTACACCGTGTCCGTGAACGGCGGCGTCCCTCATCGCCTCACCTGGCATCCCGACCCCGACGTCGTTGTCGGCTGGTCTCCCGACGGCAAAGACATCCTCTTCCTCAGCGGCCGCGCCGCCTGGAATGACTTCTCCCAGCTCTTCCGCATCCACGCCGATGGCTCCGGTCTTCCCGTTGAACTTCCCCTTCCCTCCGCCGACAGCGGCTCCCTCTCGCCCGACGGCAAGCAGATCGCCTACACCCCCTTCAACCAGTGGCAACGCGCCTGGAAGCGCTATCGCGGCGGCCAAACCGAGCCCGTCTGTATCCTCGACCTCGCCACCCTCGACCTCACCAAAGTCCCCCGCGAAAATTCCAACGACTCCAACCCCCTCTGGGT
>JBAVUB010000277.1:0-2073 GCA_049696575.1 Acidobacteriaceae bacterium
GCGAACGGAAAGGGAGTCGAATGGGGGCCATAAAAAATCAGCGGCGCGCAGCGCCTTCCCTGGTTCGGTCGCTTCGCGCGCCACTCCGTGGCACGTCGACGCGACCGAACCCCGCGCCTTTTCCCGCCGCCCAACGCTCCGCGGTACCTTCGTACCGCCGGCCCCTCCGAATCTCCTTGTCTCCCCATCGCAAAAAACCTACCCTCACAACAGGGAAAGCTCTGTCCGCGCCAAACGCGAGCAGAGCTTTTCTTTTTCACGGCATTCCGTCCTCGGCCAAGGCCGAGCAGCCGCTCTTTGAGATTCCCGCGCGCGCCTGTCGCACCAATCCGGCCCCGGCTCGCCATGGCTCTTCGCCGTGACGCGGAGGGTTCAAAACACGTCCTGCGATCGCTGATTTCTGCTCGGCGGTCACCGCCTGATCCCGCCCGGAGGGTAATACCCGCCGTACGGTACCGGCCGATGCCATGAAATGAGTCGCTTGCCGCACACCCCCCTGGGTGGGAGGGGGGCCCAGCCTCCGTCGGGGCCGAATCCCACCCTCGCTTACTCCAGTAACTGCCTCTAAATCTCGTTTGAGCGCCGTCAATCCGGCTCGCGGGAGAAAGTTACTGAGGTTTTCTCTGCCCCTCATTCGTGTGATTGGCGAACCAGATAACATCGCTTACCTTCTGGTTAACTTCACACGAGAAATGCGGATCGTGGAGACTTTCCGCGCGGGAAAATGCCTCGGATCGAGCCTTGGCATTCCAGCGCTGTAGTGTCTGCAAGCCCGACTTGACGCGCTCGAATTCATTTGCCGGGCTTGAACATGAAATCTCTCCGCTGGATCGCTGCTTCTCTCTCGTTCCTCGTCTCTGCAACCCTGCTTGCAGGCTGTGGCTCGATCGTCATTAACTCGACGACAAACCAGGCCAGCAACGGCTCTGGCAATTCATCCGGTTCCGCAGGAACAGGAACCGGTTCGACTGGAAGCGGCTCAAGCGGTTCCGGCAGTTCAGGTTCAGGTTCCGGTTCTGGCTCTGGTTCAGGTTCAGGCTCTGGCTCCGGTTCCGGTTCTGGTTCGGGCAGCGGTGGATCGGGCGGTTCCGGCTCAGGATCAGGCGGATCGGGAAGCGGCAGCGGAGCGCTCGCTCTCGTTCCTGCGAATGCTGTCAGCGTCAGCGCCATTCAGGCGATGAGCACATGGATCGCAGCCTATGACACCGGAACGAGCGGCTTGACCGGAAGCGCGAGCGGCACAATGAGCCTCGTCGACACACCGTCGCTCAGCGGCCAGGCGCGCCAGTTTGCGACGAGCTTCGCAAACAGTGGCGGAGAGCGCTACTACGCTACCTTTGGCAAGGACACCACGGCGACGCATTTTCTGTACGACGCATGGGTATATCTCGACGGTTCCGTCAGCAAAATTGCGAACCTCGAGATGGACATGAATCAGGTAATGGACGACGGGCAGACGGTCATCTATGGATTCCAGTGCGACGGCTACTCGAAGACGTGGGATTACACCACAAACGTGGGAACACCGGTAATCTACATCGACCACTGGTTGAAATCGGATCAGGCCTGCGATCTCCAGCAGTGGAGCATCAACACCTGGCATCACGTACAGGTCGCCTACTCGCGCGACGATGCCGGGAACGTAACCTACGAGTCGGTGTGGCTCGACGGAACGGAGCAGGACATCAACGCGACGGTTCCATCGTCGTTTGCGCTGGGTTGGGGTTCCGCGCTGGTGACGAATTTCCAGGTCGATGGATTGGGCGCAAGCGGGTCGTCGACGGTCTATCTGGATCAGTTGACGGTTTACCGCTGGTGATTCGCGACCAGTAAGCTTCACAGCAGCCCGACGCGCTTTTCCAGCGCGACATAGCGCGGGTCGGAGCGAATCTCGTCGAAGAACGGATCGTACTTCAGGTAGAGAATCTGCCCTTCGTGCGCATCCGCGGATTTCACCAGTTGCACAATCGCGTTGTCTTTGTCGTGCAGCAGCGCATAGGCAATGGCGAACTGATAAGCCGGAGCCTGCAGATCTGTCATCTGCTGGATCCGCCGCAGCGCTTCGGATTTCTC
>JBAVUB010000278.1:0-1504 GCA_049696575.1 Acidobacteriaceae bacterium
GGCCCGCACGGCCCTCGACGAGGCCGACGCCATCATCATGGTGGTCGATGGCCGCACCGAGCTGGCCGCCCCTGACCTCGACCTCGCCCGCCTGCTCCAGCGCACCGGCAAGCCGCTCTTCCTCGCCGTGAACAAAATCGACACGCAAGGCATGGAAGCCGCCGCGGAAAACTTCCGCAAACTCGGCATCCGCAATCTCATCGCGATCTCCTCAGAACACGGCCTCAACATCGGTGAGCTTCTCGACGAGGTCTTCGCGGTCCTCCCCGGAACTGAAGCGCCCGACGGCACCACCCTCTTCGAGAACCACGATGCTAACCCGGCAACTGAAGGCGCCGAAGGCGCGCCCGCCTGGACGGCCAGTCCCCATCGCACCCACGGTGAATTCGAGCAGCACGAAACCCGCGTGGCCATCATCGGCCGCCCCAACGTCGGCAAATCCACCCTGCTGAACGCTCTCACCGGCAGCGCCCGCGCCATCGTCTCGCCCATCGCTGGCACCACGCGTGACGCCGTCGACGAATTAATCGACTACAAAGGGCACGAGCTGCGCATCGTCGACACCGCCGGTATTCGCCGCAAAGGCAAAACCCGCCTCATGGCGGAGAAGCTCTCCGTGGTCATGGCGCGCCGCCATCTCGAATCCGCCGACGTTGCGCTTCTCGTTCTCGACGCCACTGAAGGCGTCACCGCGTCTGACGCCACCATCGGCGGCTACGCCCACGAGAGTGGCCGCTCCGTCATCATCGTCGTCAACAAGTGGGACCTCGTGACAACCGGCCGCACCGACGGCAAGCCTCCCGCCGACCGCGCTATCTTCGAGCGCCAGCTCCGCTCCGTGCTGAAATACCTCAGCTACGCGCCCGTGCTCTTCATCTCCGCCACCGAGGGCCGCAACGTCCCGCGCGTGCTCGACGCCGTCCTCCGCGTCGCCGCCGAGCGCCGCAAGCGCGTCTCCACCGGCCAGATGAATCGCTTCCTCGACAAGATCGATTTCCAGCGCGCCAGCGTCCCCATGTCAAAACGCATCCGCATCTTTTACATGACTCAGGCCGGCGTCGCCCCCCCCACCTTCGTCCTGTTCACCGACCGCGCCGTCAAGCTGCATTTTTCCTTCGAGCGCTTTCTGGAGAATCAAATTCGAGCGGCGTTTGGCTTTGAAGGCACACCGATCTGGTTCAAGGTCCGCGCCCGGAACGAAGCTCCCGCGCGCCAATAAACCCTCGAAAGCTCCCAACAAAAGTTTCCTGAGATTCCACGCGCCCTCGCCCCAAAACTGGCAACGCGCCGCTCAGTTTCGCAATCGCACTAGATAAGTACCCGCTTGAAAATCCGAAGAAGGAGGATAGATGTCCAGAGTACGGACGAAACCAACTGAATCGGCAGCCGAGCGCGATGTCCTCAGGGACCCGCACGCTGGCGCGGGGAGAGGGACTCGAGCCGAGCCCTCGCCCTCGGAGCCTCTGCTGGAATACATCAGCCCCTCCGGAGGCAACCGCAAATG
>JBAVUB010000279.1:0-5428 GCA_049696575.1 Acidobacteriaceae bacterium
CTGTGAACCCATGTCCCCAACACCAGGGACCCTTCGGCAAGCTCAGGGCAGGCTATGGGGCACCCTTCGCGGAGTGTGTGAGTCAGAGCGGAGCGGACTGGAGGGGCCCGGCGCTGCTTACTTTTAGTTAAACGGGGGAACCTGGGCCTGGCTTCCACAGAGGCGGCCGGGAAGGAACTCTGGCTTGGGGGGAATACTTCTGGAGAGGCTGACCTATCCTTCGCTTCGGAGCGGGGATTGTCAAGGACCGCGCGTCGCGCGCAGGCTCGGCGACTGATCTATTACATGATTTTGACGCGATTCTCTCCGATGACGGTGAAGACATCGAGCAGGTGGGTGAGGCCGAGGAGGTTGCGAATTTGCTGGCTGAGGTGGATGAGCTCGAGGGAGGAGCCGGCGGATTTGGCGGCGACGTACAGGCGAACGAGGGCGCCGAGGCCGGTGCTATCGGTGTGCTGAAGGTCGGAGAGATCGAGGATGATGCGTTGGTTGTCGGGGATGAGGGGGCGCACGCCGTTGAGGAGAACGTCGGTGACGCCGGCAATGAGCTTGCCGTGGCAGCGGACGACGACGCTGCCGGGGCAGTATTCGATTTCGAGGGAAAGGGTGGGCGCGGCGGTGTCGGGCATGGGAGTTCCCTTCTTGCGGACCCTGACGGCTGGCGGAGTGGAGCGATTATCGCATGGGGACTGGCTGACCAGCTTAAGAACAAACACAGGGTCCTTCGCTTCGCTCAGGATGACATCTTGGAACCACGACCACAGACGGATTTCAATTGCGGATGTCGGCCATGGCGGCGGCGACTTCGGCTTGTTGCTCGGCGGTGAGGGGAAGGAGCGGGATGCGGGGCACTCCGCCGTAGTAGCCGTTGAGGTCGCAGGCGTGCTTGAATCCGGGAACGCCGTATTTGCCGGCGACGATTTTTGAGGCTTCGACGATGCGCTGCTGTTTCTCGCGGGCGACGGCGGGGTCATTTTCTTTCCAGGCGGTGTAGATTTCCTGGCAGGCCTGGGGCGCGGGGGCGGCGAAGGCGAGGACGGCACCGTTGACGCCGGCTTCGAGCGCGGGGAGCAGCGATTCGGACGAGCCGGAGAGGACCTGGAAGCCGATTTCCTTCTTGCGTGTGATTTTGGCGAGGGGGGGCGCGATGGTCGGAGCGATGTTGCCGGAGAGCACGTCGGCGGAGACGAAATCCGGGAGCAGGGCGTTGACTTCGGTCTCGGCCATCATCATGCGGCCGGTGAAGGCGGCGAAGACGGGGGTGACGAGGACGGTGCGCTTCGGAGCGGAACGCGTGGCAGCAACCAGCGCGGCGAGGCGATCGAGGGAGCCGGAGGAATCTTTGATGGCGATGATGTTGGGGTGCTGGGCGAGCTCGGCGACGATGGCGACGGGCAGCTCGCAGTGCGTGAATTTGGGAATGCTGTAGAGGACGACGGGGAGCGGGGAGCGGTCGGCGAGGGCGTGGTAGTAGGTGACGAGGCCTCCAGCGGCGTTGGTCAGTCCGTAGTAGGCGGTGTAGTAGTGCGGGGTGCGGACGAGGATGGCGTCGTACTGATGCGTGGCGGCGTATTCGGCGAGGCGGAGGGTTTCAGAGAGGCTTTCGCGGGCGACTCCGGCAAGAAGGACTTTTTCAGGAGCAGCGGCATTGACAGCGTGGCGCAGCACGTCGCGGGATTCGTCATCGCTGAGCATGATGGCTTCGCCGGTGGAACCGAGGACGACCATGCCGGAGCAGGGAGTGCGGGAGTAGTGCTCGACGTTGGCCTCGAGTTTGCGCAGGTAGAGGCGGCCGTCGGGGTAGAACGGAGTGGTGATCGCGGGAAAAACGCCGTCGAGGAGCATGCGTTGATTTTAATGAGTAACCGGAAGCGTGGTAACCAGAAAGATGCCGGAAAGCTGCTGCAACTCCAACGCGGGCGCTGTAGTCTGTGAGGACAGATGGAGTTTTCAGAATGAACTCGCGGCCGGTTGAGGCGCTGGGCCCCCACGAAACCCGGGTGTTGTACCAGGCGGTGGGATTCTTTTTCCATCTGGTGCTGAGCCTCGCGGTGTGGGGACTGGCACTGTTCGCGATCACGCTGTTTCACCCGTCGTTTGTGCAGCCGCTGGTGACGCTGGTGGTATCGCTGGTGGTGCCTCTGGTGGCCGGGTTTGTGATTGTGAAGATTCACCCCAGCGAGAGCGCGACGCTACCGTGGATGATGGGGCTGATCTGGTGGATGCTGTGCGGGCTGCACGTGCTGGATATGCCGACGGGGCCGATGGCGTGCTACCACTGCAATGCGACGGACAAGCTATGGCTGACGTTTCTGAGCCTGAACACGGACAGCGGGCTGCTGGACGGACAGGGGCGGTTTATCGCGACCTGGCCCGCGGTGGCGACGATCGGGTATTCGCTGGGAGCGAAGCTGGGGCTGCGCAACGCGGATATTCCTTTCGAGAACAATTAGGCTGACGCCGAGTTGGCCGGTAGCCTGTAGCCCGTAGCCGGTAGCCTGCAGCGAGCAGCGAACGGTCATTGGCCGGTGGCCTTTTCTTTCAAATGTCCGGATCGGTCCTGCCCGCGATCCAAAGACGCGGTGGCCGCAGGGGTTCGCCGAGCGACGATTCCCTTCCCCGCGGAGCTTTTTCGTCGTTCGTGCATCTTTAGGGTGTGGCGGCGCGGGCGCCATGCTTTCCGGCCACGTGAATTCCCCAGGGCTCTGCTGGTCCAACGAAGGAGCCAGGCATGGCAACCAAAAAGACAGTCATCGTAACCGGTGCTTCACAAGGCATCGGAGCGGCGATTGCTCAGGCGTTTCTGGAGCGTGGTTATAACGTGGTGGCGACCGCGCGCAATATGGCGAAGGCGGCGTACGCTGCGTCCCCTAACCTTGCGATGGTCGATGGAGATATCGGCGAGGCGGCGACGGCGGCGAAGGTGGTGGTGGCGGCGATCGAGAGGTTTGGGGCGGTCGACCATTTGGTGAACAATGCGGGGATTTATTTCTCGAAGCGCTTCACGGAGTACACCGGTGAGGATCTGCGCGCATTCATCTCGACGAACCTTGAGGGGTTCGTGTTCATGACGCAGGCGGCGGTTGGGCAGATGCTCAAGCAGGGCACGGGCGGGAGCGTGACCAGCATCAGCGCGGCGCTGGCCGATAATCCCATCGTGGAGGATCCGGCGTCGGTTGCGATGATGACCAAGGGCGGGATCGATGCGATCACGCTGAGCCTTGCGAACGAATACGCGAAGGAGAAGATTCGCTTCAACGCCGTCGCGCCGGGGGTGGTGGACACGCCTCTGCACGAGGGCAACGTGAATCCGCGGTCGCCGATGGGCACGTTTACCGAACCGAAGGACATTGCCGCTGCTGTTGTTTTTCTGACGGAAGCCAGTCATGTGACTGGGGAGGTGCTGCACGTGGACGATGGTGCGCACGTGGGCAAATGGTGAGCGGGGCGGAGCAGCGGCTGCTGGAGCTGGGGATCGAGCTTCCGGCGGCGGCGACGCCCTTTGGCAGCTATGTGGAGACGGTGCAAACGGGGAATCTGCTGTACTTCAGCGGAATGTTGCCGGTGGTGGATCACAAGCCGAAGTATGTTGGGCGGCTGGGGAAAGAGCTGGATGCGGAGATGGGGCGCGATGCGGTGCGCATTGCGGCGTTGGGTGTGCTGGCTGCGGCGAAGAAGCATCTGGGGTCGCTCGATCGCGTGACGCGCGTGGTCAAGCTGGGCGTGTTCATGGCGACGTCGGGAGACTTTTTCGATCAACCAAGGGTCGCGAATGCGGCGTCGGATTTGTTTCGCGATGTGTTTGGCGCGGACAAGCTGGCGGTGCGGTCGGTGATTGGTGTGGCGAGTTTGCCGCTGGGGATGCCGGTGGAGCTGGAGGTTATTTTCGAGGTCGCGGAGTAAAGCGGAGGACGCATGCTTACGAATTTTCGCGTGGTGGGCCTGGCGCTTGGGCTCGCGGCGATGCTGGGCAGCAGCCTGGGCGTGGATGCGCAAAGAAAGGATGGAGCCGTGGAGCCACAGGTTTTTTATCGGACGGTGAAGGTGGATGGGCTGTCGATTTTTTATCGGGAAGCGGGGCCGAAGGATGCGCCGACGATTTTGCTGCTGCATGGGCTGCCGTCGTCGTCGCGGATGTTTGAGCCGCTGCTGACACGGCTGGCGGACCGCTATCACCTGGTGGCGCCGGATTATCCGGGCTTCGGGCACAGCGACTGGCCGGATCCGAAGGAGTTTCCTTATACGTTCGATCGGATTGCTGCGGTGATGGAAGACTTCGCGCAGGCGCTTGGCTTGTCGCGGTACACGCTCTACATGCAGGACTACGGCGGGCCGGTGGGTTTTCGCATGATCCTGGCGCATCCGGAGCCGGTCGAGGCGCTGATTGTGCAGGATGCTGTGGCCCACAACGAAGGGCTGGGTGTGAACTGGGTGACGCGGCGGGCGTTCTGGGCGGATCGGGCTGCCAACGATGAAGCGCTGCGGAAGAATCTGCTGTCGATGGCGGCGACCAGGTTGCGGCATGTCGGGGACGATCCGCATGTCGAGTTGTATGATCCGGATCTTTGGACGGATGAGTACAGGTTTCTGAATTCGCCGGGGCAGGGGCAGATTCAGAGCGATCTGTTTTATGACTACCGGACGAATGTCGAGGCGTATCCAAAGTGGCAGGCGTGGATGCAGAAGACACAGCCGCGGCTGCTGGTGCTGTGGGGGAATCACGATTTGTCGTTCGACGGAGGAGAGCCGGAGCGCTATCGCAAAGACGTGCCGAACGCGGAGGTACACGTGCTGGACGCAGGACACTTCGCGCTGGATACCAAGGCCGACGAGATTGCGGGGTTGGTGCGGAGGTTCATGGAGGAGCAGAAGTAGTTGGGCCGGGGCGCCCCTGGCGCGCCTCCGGCCGAACATCCTACACGGAGCGAGCCGGCTGAAGGGCTGGAGCCGATCCGGGCTCGCGCCTGGCCGAGGACGAAGAGCGCGCACCGCGGCTGTTGTCGTCGAGCTGGAACTGGTGGATCAATCCATCGAGGTCGGAGGCCAGCTTGGAGAGCTCGCGGGTCGCGAGGACCGCTTCTTCGCTGCCCTGCGCGTTCTGGGTGGCGAGGTTGGAGATGCGGCCGGCGGATTCGGAAATTTCGCCCGATGCCGCGGTCTGCTCGGTGGCGGCGGAGGCGATGAGCTGAATCTGGTGCTCGACCTGCTGGGACGATTCGATGATGGCCTCGAGACTCTTGCGCGCATTGGCGGTCTCCGACAGGCCGGATTCGACCGCGGTGCGGCTTTGGGTCATGACTTCGAGGGTCTCGCGGGTTTCTTCCTGAATGCTGCGGATGGTTCCGGCAATTTCCTCGGTGGCGCCTTTGGTGCGCTCGGCGAGGCGGCGGACTTCACCGGCGACGACGGCAAAGCCGCGGCCATGTTC
>JBAVUB010000280.1:0-2163 GCA_049696575.1 Acidobacteriaceae bacterium
GTGCGCCAGATGGGCAGCCTGCTGTCGGCCATCGCCGGTCCGGTCACCGAACTGCAAATCGCGTGCCTTCCCTGCCGCGGTCAGCTGCAGCTCTCCGAAGAAAGCTTATCGAGAATTCTGGTCAACCTGGTGCGCAACGCAGCCGACGCTCGGCCCACCGGCGGCCGCGTCCGCATCACCACCCAGCGCGGAGGCGGAGCCAGCTTCCTCTGGACCCTCGACGGCGAGATGACCGGAGAAGAGTCAGCGCAATATCTGTGGGACGATGCGCCGCATCCATCCGGCACCCAGCCGCACACAGTGTTGCTCACCGTCGAAGACGATGGCCCCGGCATTCCAACCGAATTCCTCGAGCGCGTCTTCGAAGCCGGCTTTACCACCCGCCACGGAGGCCGTTCGTGGCCCGAGTCGCAGCATCATGGCCTCGGACTGAGCATTGTGCGCCAACTGGTTGAGGCGGCGGGCGGTACGGTGCGCGCCGTCGTTCCACCGTCCGGCGGAGGTCGTTTTGAGATCGAGCTGCCACTTACAAACGTAACCCCGAACTTACCTTCGGTACCCCCTGCGCATGTCACGAAGGAGGGCTAATGATGCGACGATGGACAACACAACGGAACCAACTACGGGACCCCCTGATGCCTCCTCCTTATCAACCGGAATCGGCCCCTCTGCATGTGCTCGTCGCGGATGAAGACGCGGGCATTCGCCGGGCCTGCTGTGAGATTGCGACCCACGAAGGAATGGTCGCGCACGAGGCCGAGCTGACCAGCCGTGCGCGTTCCCTGCTCCTGGCCAAAGGCGTCGACATTCTGCTGGTGGATGAAGCCATTGCCACCGGCGCGGGTTTCGAGCTGCTCGAAGAGCTGCGACAGATGCGTCCCGATGTCGCCGTGGTGTGGATGACCTCGGCGTCGACGGTGCAGTTAGCGCTCGAAGCACTGCGCTTCGGAGCCAGCGACTATCTCATCAAACCTTTTTCCGGCGAAGAGCTGAGCACCGTGCTGCGGCGTCTGGCGGAACGGCACACGCTCGATGCGGCCAGCCGCGGATTGCGCGAGCGGCTCCGCTCCGGCCAGGGCGTGGGCAACATTCTCGGCGAGAGCCCGGAGATGGAGAAGCTCTACCGCATTCTGGCCCGCGTTGCGCAGACCGTGCATCCGGTGCTGATCCTCGGCGAGAGCGGAACGGGCAAAGAACTCGTCGCGCGCGCCATCCACGCCAATGGTCCCGGGGCCGGCAAGCCCTTCGTTCCCGTGGACTGCGGTTCCCTTGCGCCCACTCTGATCGAGAGCGAGCTCTTCGGCCATGTCAAAGGCGCGTTCACCGGCGCGCATCGCCCCAACGACGGCCTCCTCGTGGCCGCGGGGAGCGGCACGGTCTTTCTCGACGAGGTCGCCGAGTTGCCCCTCGACCTGCAGGCCAAGCTCCTCCGCGCTCTCCAGGAGAAAGAAGTGCGGCCGCTGGGCGGCAACCACGCCGTCCCCATTCGCGCCCGCATCCTCGCCGCGACCCATCAGGATTTGGCCGCGATGGCCGAGCAGGGCCGGTTCCGCCGCGATCTCTACTACCGGCTCAACGTGGTCAAGCTCACTCTGCCCCCGCTGCGCGAGCGCAAAGAAGATATTCCGCTGCTCGCCGCGCACTTTCTGGAACGCAACAGCCTCGAGATGCGCCGGCCCTTCCGGCTCAGCGCCGAAACCCTGTCCTTCCTGGTCGAGTACTCCTGGCCCGGCAATGTCCGCGAGTTGTCCAACGCCATCGACCGCGCCTGCAATCTTTCCTCCGGAGAGGTGATCGAGATGGGGGAGATGAGCACCAGCATCCGCGACGCGTGGATGCAGGCCACCGTGAGCCGCCGCGAGCCCACCGAAGCAACCATCACCACCACCGAGCTGGCCGTCGTCACCCTGGCCGAGCTCGAAAAGCGCGCCATCCTCGACACCCTCGAACAGGTCAACGGCGACAAGCTCCTGGCCGCGCGCCTGCTCAACATCGGCAAGACCACGCTGTATCGCAAGCTGAAGGAATACGAGGCGGCACCATGAGCGCGCACGCGAACGGGAGCGGGAGCCTGGCAACCCCCGCGCCGCAGGCAGTCCTCATCGTCACCGCGATGGAGGCAATCGAAACCACCGCCGCATCCCTGGCCGCCCAGCTCAGGCT
>JBAVUB010000281.1:0-5535 GCA_049696575.1 Acidobacteriaceae bacterium
GACGACATGTATCGCCGCCTCGCCGTCGAGTCGCTGCGCCTTGAAGAGCTGGGGCTGACGCACATCTCGCAGGAAGAGGCCAGCCTGCGCGCGCTGGCCGGTACCCAGCAGATCGATGCGTTGCGCCCGCTGACCGCGGTGCTCGAACCGGTCAACTTCGACACACGCTCCCACTGGGCAGAGACCCACGGCGCCACCACACTCACTCCGCTCAACCAGCTGGTCGACGCTCTGCCCCCCGATCCGCCCTCGCGCCACGACTTTGGCGATCTGGTGAGCACCTACCTCGAAGACCCGGTCGCGCACCCCGACGAGGGCGCGGCACTCGCGGCGACTTTCCGTTCGTGGTCGGCCTCTCCGGAGATGATGGCGCTGCTCTCCAGTTCGCCGCAGCTTGCCGAAGCTCTGCCCCGCGCGGAGCAATTCACTGAGCTGGGCACCCTCGGCCTCGAAGCGCTCAACTATCTGTCCTCGGGAGTCCCCGCCGCGCCTGGATGGAAGGCGCAGAAGCTGGCCATTCTCGACGAAGCCGGGAAGCCAGTAGCGCTCACCCGCTTCACCGTGTTGAAACCGCTGCGCGACCTGGTGAATGAGGCAGGCAATAGGCAATAGGCAATAGGGAATAGCTAAAAGCAAAGACAACCGACGAAGCGCGCTGGTCTATTGCCTGTTGCCTATTGCCTGTTCCCTGCCTCTATCCACCCGCCCCCCACCACCTCGTCCCCGTCATAGAAGACCGCCGCCTGCCCAGGCGTAACAGCACGCTGCGGCTCGTCGAAGGCAGCTTCAACCTCGGGACCGACGCTCCGAATCGTCGCCCACGCCGGCTCGTGGCGATGCCGAATCTTGGCCCGCACCCGCATTTCCCCGCGCAGCTCCGGAACGGAGATCCAGTTCAGATCGCGCGCGTGCAGCGTCCTCGTCGTCGCCTCAGCGTCGGACCCGACCGTGACGCGATGGGTCCCGTTGTCGATCTGAATTACGTACAGCGGATCGGGCGACGCAACACCCAACCCCTTGCGCTGGCCGACGGTAAAGTTGTGAACGCCGCTGTGGTGGCCGATCACCTCGCCCGCCGTCGAGACCAACTCACCCGCCGTATCCGGAATCTCCTCGCCCTGCTCTTCGAGATACGCGCTGATGAACTTCTTGTAATCGCCGCCGGGAATAAAACAAATCTCCTGCGAATCCGGCTTCACGGCGATCGCCAGCCCCCGCTGTGCCGCAATCTCCCGCACCTCGGCCTTGCGGTAGCCGCCCAGCGGAAACAAAGTCCGCGACAGCTGCTCCTGCGTCAGCCCGAACAGGAAATACGTCTGGTCCTTCGCCTGATCGACGGGCCGGCTCAGGATCCAGCGATCGCGCGCCGGGTCGTACTCGTTGCGCGCATAATGCCCGGTCGCAATGCGGTCCGCACCGATCTGCCGCGCGCGCACCAGCAACTGGTCGAACTTGAGATGGTTGTTGCACAGCGAGCACGGAATCGGCGTGCGCCCGTTGAGATACTCCTGCACAAAGGGTCGCACGACATCCTGCTCGAAGCGCTCTTCCTCATTCACCACGTAATACGGGATACCCAGAGCCTCCGCAACGTGGCGCGCGTCGTACACGTCATCGAGAGAGCAGCACCGCCCCGTCACCTGCTCCGGCATGCCCTCCTTGCCCGCGAGCCGGCGCTGGTTCCACAACTGCAGCGTCAGCCCAACCAGGTCATAGCCCTCCGCACGCAGCATGGCCGCGACGGTCGACGAGTCGACACCGCCCGACATAGCCACGGCAATAGTGTTGTTGAGAGACATCGGGACCCTGCTACCAGTATCGCAGAGGGCGCAGATAGCTGGTGGCGAGTCGCTGATGGCGGGTCGCCGGCGGCATTCCCTGTTGCCTATTGCCTGTTGCCTGTTGCCTGCTTCACTGATTCACCCCGCTCGCCAAAAATCCCCCATCCACGACCAGCACCTGTCCCGTCACAAACGACGCCGCGTCCGAGGCAAGATAAATCGCCGCCCCGACCACCTCATCCGTCTTGCCGAAGCGGTTCATCGGCGTGCGCATCAGAAGTTCCTTGCCACGCGGCGTGTTGTCGAGCAGATCGGCGTTGAGCGCGGTGCGAAAAACGCCGGGAGCGATGGCGTTGACCAGCACGCCCTTCTTCGACCATTCGACGGCGAGCGAGCGCGTGAGCGACGCAACGGCGGCTTTGCTGGCTGCGTAGGCCGCGACTTCGCTGAGCGCGACAAAGGAATTCAGAGACGCAATGTTAACGATGCGCCCGTAGCCGCGCTCCAGCATGTGCGCGCCAAAAACCTGGCAGGCGCGCAGCGTACCGGTCAGGTTCGTATCGATGATGTCCTTCCACTCGTCCTCAGGAAAAGTCAGCGTCGGCGCGCGCTTGATCTTGCCCGCGCTGTTCACGAGGATGTCGACCTTGCCGAAATGCGCGACGGTCTCCGCCAGCAAACTCTCCAGCGACCCGCGATCCTGCATGTCGCAGGTAAGGCGCAGCGTCTTGCGGCCGCGCGCCTCGATCTCCGCCGCGGTCGCGTCCACCTGCTCCTGGCGGCGTGCCGAAGCGACCACATCGGCGCCTGATTCGGCCAGGCCAAGGCTGATGGCGCGCCCAAGGCCCGAGGTTCCCCCAACCACGACCGCGGTTTTTCCGTTCAATTGCAACGAGGCCAGGCTCACTTGGCCTCCGAGTGTTCCAGCACAGCAACGGGCGATGGTTTGCCCAGGAATACCGGCGCAATATGCCGGTCGTACAGGTTCTCCGTAACGTTTTTCGCGATCACTGGTTCATTGGCCTCCACCAGGCGCAGATACCGGTCCCCCATCTTCGCAGCAATCTTGAATCCTACATGCAGTAACTGCCGCAGACTGCTGTTGTACGCCGGCGAGTGCGGATCGTGGCGCAGCGCCGACGTAAATTGCTCTGAAGTCCACTTCGCAACCGCTGCGGGTGCGGGCAGTTTCGCCGGGTCGATGTCGATCACCGTGGCATACGGAGCGCACAGTTCCTCGCGATGCGCATACGCTTCGGCGTAAATCTCTTTCGCCAGCGCGAGCCCCTCGCCGCCGGCTTCCGCCAACCCGATAATCTCCTCCAGCCACGTCGTCCCCGCGGTCTTCAGATGCACACCCGACTTCTTCGTCGTCTCATAGATCGCCGGATAAATAGAAAACTTGTCGCTCCCGGAGTGAATGCTGAGCTTGAGATTCCTCGGAAGTCCGAAATGGCTCACAGCCCAGGCGATCGCGGCCACGTCGAGCGCCATCTCCCGCCGGAACTGCGCGACGTTGCCCACGTAATCGACGCCCTTGTTGAAGCGCCCGGTAAATTTCGGCGCGATGGTCTGGACGGGAATCCCCTCATCGGCGATGGCGGCCAGAATAATGAGCAGCTCCGCCGGGGTTTGCGCCGCATCCGTCTCGTCCATCGAAACTTCGGCGATAAAATCTCCCTTGCCCTTCGCCGCTTCAATCTTGCGGTAGACCTTTCCCGCTTCTTCCACAGCAAAGAGAAACTTCGCAGCCGTCGCGCGCAGCAGTTCCGGCGTGATCTCGATGGCTTCGCCCACTCCTTCGAGACGCAGCGTTCCCGCCAGCCCGGAGCGCTGCCGGACGAATTTCTCAATCGCCGAAGACGACGCCGGCTTGCCAATCGCGTCGGCCACATCGATGGTGTAGAAATCGCAGGGTGCCAGAAAGCGATCGACCGTGGTCAGGTTGATGTGGTCCGCATCGCAGAAGTATGGATTCTTCCACCCCAGCGCCTTCACCGCGGCGTCCGCAGCCGCGCGTGTCTGCGACGGCTCTGAGCCGATGATGTTGTGTTCGCGGTTGGATTTGTTCCAGACCGGAATCACTTCCACCCCGGCGCGCGCCGCCTCGATGCACGCCTGCAGCTGCGCTTTGGCCTGATGAGCAAATCGATCGCCCACGCCAATGGAATACTTGCCGAGTTCGAGTCCGCTCATCCTCATACTCCCCTCAGTTTTTGAAACGATCGCGATGCGCCCAGAGCCCCAGCCCCGGGTTCGCAACAAAGAAAATTTCCTCGCCACCGACGGTATTAAATCCGTGCGCGAGCTTCGCCGGGTCGTAACGCCGCAGCATCTCGCTCAAATCCGCGTACGCGAAGCCGACCCCTTCCACTTCCTCGCGCGTCAGATGTCCCGGGCACCACGTAATCGTGAAGCGCCCTTCCGACGATCCGTGAATCAGGTGCGCCGCGGCGCTCAGGTCAGCGGCCAGATCGGCATTCTTCGCGACGGCGTCCAGAGTCGCAGGCGTCCCGCGATAACCATACTTGCGAATCAGCGCGTCGATGGTGCGATCCTCGCCAAATTCCTTCACCGCCGGCGCCAGGATGATCAGTTCCGCGCCGTCGGCCAGCGCCATGCGCGTGCGGTAAACCGCCTTGTTGCCCAGCCAGGTGCTGTGAAACTCCTGCGGATCGAGATAGACGACCGCCTTGCGCAACGGCTGGTCGAGCATTTCAAAATTGACTTCAAGGCTGAGCTCAGCGGCGCGAACGAAACACTCCGCGTCATCGCCGATAAAGACCCCGCGCGTCGCCAGTCCACCGTCCACCGCGCGTCCCACAACGGTCTGCACATAGACGATGGGCAGATTCTTCAGGAAGCGATCCGACGCATAGTTCAGCACGCGGCGCACAGGATTGTCGGCACGGCCCATGATGCGTTCCATACCGTAGACCGCGCCGAGATAATGACTGCGATTGATCCCCTCGCGTCCGCCGGTTCCCACCAGGATGTTCTTGTTGTAATTTGCCATCCCGATCACTTCATGCGGCACGACCTGCCCGACGGAAAGGATCAGGTCGAAGTCGCCCGCGAGCAGCAGCCGGTTCACCTGCGCAGGCCACGAGAAGTTCAGCTTCCCTTCCGACTGCTCGCAAATAAATGCCGCTGGCACTTCGCCGATGGTCTCAATGTCCGTCCGCCAGTTGTGGATGTGAAACAAATCCTGCGGCACCTCGCCGAACATCCGTGTCAGTTGCGCCGCCGACATGGCTGCATGCGTTCCCAGCGCTGGCAGCACCGCCGCCAACCGATCGCCGTAATACTCCCACGCAAACTGCGTCAGCTCCCCGGCCCGCGAATGTAGCCGCGTAATGTCAGGCGGCACCACCAGCACGCGCCGCCGCTCGCCCAATTTCCCCAGAGCCTCAAACAGCAGAGACTTCAGCTCCGTGTCGCCAATTTCCAGGTCGTCAGCGCCGCGCGCAACGTAGAGACTCATGCGGCGATCTCCACTTTCTTCAGTCCCGGCGCCAGCAGCACAATGATCAGCAGCGCCGCCAGATACACAGTGGAAGCCAGGACAAACAGGCTCACGTAGCTGTGCGTGATCTGCAGAATCCATCCCGCGCTGGCCGCCAGCAGCATTCCGCCGGTCGAGCCCGCGCAGGTTCCGATGCCCACCACCGATCCGACCGCGCTCTTCGGGAACATATCCGATGTGGTGGTGAAGAGATTCGCCGACCATCCCTGATGCGCTGCCGTCGCCAAA
>JBAVUB010000282.1:0-5696 GCA_049696575.1 Acidobacteriaceae bacterium
GTGCTACGCCGGGCACAAACGGAAATGGGCAGAGCGGGGCCCAGAGCGCACCCGGCACAGGGGCGGCGAATAGTGCCGGGGCGACGGGCGGGGAGAAGCTTTCGAGCGAATCGGTGAGCTCGCTGCCGTTGAACGGGAGAGATTTCAGCACGCTGCTGTTGCTGGCCGCGGGAACGATGACGGATACGAACGGGGCGACGAACTTCACGCAGCAGTTTGCCATCGACGGGCAGCGGGGCGTGGAGGCGGTGTTCGCGATGGACGGGGCGGACATCAGCGATCCGGAGATGGGCGGGGCGACGTTCACGAATTTCAATGTGGATGCGGTGGAGGAGATTCAGTCGAGTTCCGGCTGGATGCCGGCGGAGATTGGACGCGGAGCGGCGGGATTCACGGACATCGTGACGCGGTCAGGGAAGGCTGGGTTTCACGGATCGGTGTTTGAGTTTTTGCGGAACTCGACGCTGGATGCGCGGAACTACTTCGACTACCCGTCGATTGTGGAGCCGGGGCGGATTCCACCGTTCAAGCGGAATGAATTTGGGTTCACGAACGGCGGGCCGGTTCTGCTGCCACATATATATGATGGGCGCGGAAAGACGTTTTATTTCGGGCAGTATCATGGGTTCCGGCAGGTGCTGGGGACGACGCAGGTGCTGCCGATGCCGACGCTCGCCGAGCGGGCGGGACAGGATTTGGTGACATACGCGGATGGCAGCACGGACACGCTGACGGTTCCGGTGAACGCGCAGATTGCGGCGGTGCTGGCGCGGTATCCAAAGCCGAACAATCCGACGGGGGCGTATGGAGCGCGGACGTATGCGGCACCTTCGAATGTGGTGACGAATGCGGATCAGTTTTCGATCCGGATCGATCAGAGGCTGGGGGCGAAGGGGCAGTTTCTGGGGCGGTTCAACTACGACAATCTGACCGGACCGACGACGAATCCGGATCAGACGACGATCGATCCGACGTTTGGGGTGCAGTATGTCGATCGGCAGCGGAACGTGGTGTTCACGTACACGCGGACGGAGTCGCCGCATTTTTTGTGGTCGGCATCGGTGAGTGTCACACGGACGACGCCGTCTTTCCCGACGCCGAACCATACCGATCCCGCGGTGAAGTTCACCGATGGGCTGTATGAGGGTTTCGACACGGCGGCGGGGTCGGTGATGTCGTCGTTTGGGAATTTGTTTCAGGGGCAGCTGAACGCGACATGGACCCGGGCGCGGCACGCGGTGAAGGTGGGGGTGGAAGCGCGGCTGAATCGGGACACGACGTATTTCGGGATCAGCCCGAACGGCGAATACGACTTTGGCGGCGGAACGGTGTATTCGCCGGTGTTTATTCCTTCGGCGAGCGGGACGCACAATGTGCAGCCTGGGGATCCGCTGCCGAATACGCTGGCGAGTTTGTTGGTTGGGTATCCCTATGCATACACGATCGCCGTGGCGCCGCCCTATTTTTCGAACGGAGCGCACATTGGGCCAGCAGCGATCAATCGGAACGATGTGAATTTCTACGCGCAGGACACGTGGAAGATCAACGAGAAGCTGTCGCTCGATTATGGACTGCGGTATGAGGTGTATTCGCCGATCAGCGAGCGGGCGCATCGGACGTCGAGTTTTCTGGATGTGACGCCGCCGCCTGGGCAAGCGCAGGTGTATGTCATCAATCCGCAGCCGGGATATCAGTCGGGGTGGAATGGGTGGGGTCCGCGGGTGCAGGTGACGTGGAAAGCGCCGGGCGCCGTGCTGGTGCACGCGGGCGGGGGGATCACGGTAATTCCGCCGAATATCTGGCAGGACAATTTTCTGACGGGGTCGACTCCGTTTGCGGTATATCCGAGGGTGAATGCGTCGAAGAGCGGGGAGATTGCGTACGGGTTCCAGATCACGCCGGCGGAACTGCCGCAGACGTATACGCCGACCGGCGAGAACGTGTTTGCGAGTGGGGATCCGAAGAAGGTTGCGGCCAATACGGTGATGGACGTGAACCGGTACCAGAACGATTTGGCGGCGCTGGCGCCGGGACATCAGCTGTCGCTGCTGAATCTGGCCGCGATTGACCGGCGATTTGGGGATGGATTTCTGCAAACGTGGACGCTGGGAGTGGAGCGCTCGTTTCTGGGACTGACCGCGGATGCTGGGTACATCGGGACCGAGTCATTCCGGCTGCCGCGTAGTTCGTTTCCGAACGGGAACCCGGGGGCGGAGCGGGGGTTTGCGCCGTACACGGTGTTCGACAGCACGGGCTCGGTGACGGGCGGGTTCGGGTTTGAGTCCGTGATTACGGATACGTCGCACTCGTCGTATAACGCACTGCAGACATCGCTGGCGGGGACGGTGAAGCATGGCGGGCCAGGATTGCAGGCGGGGTACACGTGGTCGAAATCACTGGACGATGTAAGCGCAGTGTCGGGAGGGACAGGATCGACGGGGGCGGTGGCGCTGCCGATGCCACAGGATCCTTTTGACACGCATCCGGAGAAGGGGCCGTCGAATTTCGATGTATCGCATGCATTCTCAGTGAGCGCGGCGCAGGATTTGCACCTGCAGGAGCTGGGGTCGCAGGGCGCGCAGGGACGGAAATTTACCGGTGGATGGGAACTGCTGAGCATTTCCAGCATCTCGAGCGGCGCGCCGTTCACGGTGTATTCGGGGATCCAGCAGACGGGGGCGGGGACGCAGGGCGCGGACCGGCCGGATCAGGTTGGGAAGCCGCATTTGTCCACGGCGCACAGCTCGACGCGGCCACGGCAGGATTATTTTGGCGACGGCGCGGCGAATGCATCGTTCTTCTTTATTCCAGTGGGTGTGGCCGGAGGGACGGGGCCGAACGACGGGCGGTTTGGGACTCTGGGGCGGAATTCATTTCGCGGGCCGGCGTATTACGACTTCGACTATGCGCTGATCAAGGACACTCCGTTTGGGCACAGGAAGAGCGGAGTGGAGCGGGCGGATGTGCAGTTTCGGTCAGAATTTTTCAATCTGTTCAACGTGGTGAACATGGGACTGCCGGCGAACACGATCAAGGGATCGGGGTTTGGGGAGATCAGCAGGACGGCGGGGACTTCGCGGCAGATTCAGTTTTCTCTGAAACTGATCTACTGATCGCGCACAAGGACAATTGGGGCTGCGACTGTGATCCTGGCGCGGCAAGTGTCCACGAGCGGATAGGCGCGTCTGTTAGCGGACGAAGCGGTCGCCGCGATGATGAGCGGTCCTCTTTTGTTTTGTGCGCGGCGGATGCTCAGCCTGACGACTTCGTTCGTGCTTGTCTGACTGAAGGCTCTGCTTAAGAAAGTCACGTTCGATGAGTGGAGGAGATTTTTGTGTCCATTACAAGGCAGACATGTTTGTGGGTTTCGAGTGCGGGGTGGGTGGCTTTGACGCTGGCGGTTTTGCCTGGCGCGAGTATGACGTGCTTTGCCCAGACGCCTGGGTGTGAGGGCGTGGATGCTCGAGGTGTCTGGATCGGGCCATGGATGCGATGGGTGGGCGGGAGAAGCTGGCCGGGATCAGGACGGAGCGGCTGGATGTGATTGGGCACACGGAGCTGATGGAGCAGTCGTACCGGCAGGCTCCGTTCATCACGTCGTATGCACGCGAAGCGGTGACGGTGGATCTGGCGGGCCAGCGGCTGACGAAGAAGGAGCATGGGGTTTGGCCGGAGTCGGATTTGAAGCAGGCCGACTCCGACGCGACGCTGATCGAGCGATGTGATGGCGATGCTGCAGAAGGGAGACTAAGCGGTTTCCGGGGTGCCGCTGGACGACCGGCTAGCCGCTGAAACCTGAAAATCAAACCGGGACACACTCGTTTCCGCCGGGAACGGGTTGGTGGGTGGGTGCGTACCTTTGCGTGTCCCCCGGCGCGCACCGGGGATGCTTCGCCGTTTTCGGGCATGGACAGATGTGTCCGGGAGCGGACACCAGAACGCTGCAAGCCGCGACTGATCGTCACAAACCCGCAACCAACGATTGAACATGCGGTGACATTGCACGTCTATGAGTGTGGAAGGATGTTTGCAGAAGCATAACCATAGGCATAACCCAGGGCCCGTGCCGGGTGGGGGCCGGCGGAATGAAGCAGTTTGCGGCGTTTCGACTGGACACGGCGAATGAGTGCCTGTGGCACGACGGAGTGCAGATCGCGCTGCCGCCGCGGCCGTTTATGGTGCTGCGGTATTTGGTAGAGAATCCGGGGCGGCTGATTACGCACGACGAGCTGCTGGATGCGCTGTGGCCGGAGACCTATGTGCAGCCGCAGGTGCTGCGGACGTACATGCTGGATCTGCGCAAAGTGCTGGGCGATGACGCCGGGCAGCCGCGGTTTATTCAGACATTGCCGAAGCGGGGATACCGCTTTGTTGCGCCGGTGCACGAATATGACGGCGACGGACGCGATCCGGACGCCAGCGTGGACGGCTCCGCCGGCAAAGGCAGAAATCTTGTTGGGCGCGAAGAAGAGCTGAGCCGTTTGCGGGCGGAGTCGAAGCGGGTCGAGAGTGGGCAACGGCGGGTGGTGTTCGTCACGGGCGAGGCGGGGATTGGGAAGAGCGCACTGGTGGATGCGTTTTGCCAGCAGCTGGATGGGAGTTGGAGCGTGGCCCGCGGACAGTGCGTGGAGGGATTTGGTGGAAAGGAAGAATATTACCCGGTAATGGAAGGGCTGGGGCAACTGTGCGCGTCGGCGGATGGAGAGAGGGCGTGCGGGATCCTGGCGGGGATGGCTCCGGCGTGGCTGCCGACACTGGGACGGCAGAGTGAAGCGGGCGGCGCGGCGACGCACGAAAGGATGCCGGGAGATTTGTGCGCGGCACTGGAACAAATTGCGGAAAAAAAGCCGCTGATGCTGGTGATCGAGGATTTGCACTGGGCAGACGATGCGACGCTTCATCTGCTGTCGGCGCTGGCGCGGCGGCGAGCAGCGGCGCGGCTGATGGTAGTGGGGACCTGCGGGCCTGGCGATGCGACGGGTCGCGGAGTGGGCGAGCATCCGTGGAAGGGGCTGAGGCAGAATTTGCTGATGCGTCATCTTTGCGCGGAGATGGCGCTGGCGCCGCTCTCGCGGACTGCGGTGAAGGAGCTGCTGGCGCGGGAGCTGGAGCAGGAGAAGCTGCCGACTGGGCTGACGGGATTTGTGCACCAGCACTCGGAGGGTAATCCTCTGTTTGCAATCGCGATTCTGGAGCACCTGATCGCGCGGAGATTTCTGGTGCGGGCAGGAATGAACGGGAGGTCGCGATGGGAACCGACGGGGGCTTTCGAGGAGATGGAAGCCGATGTGCCGGAACGACTGGCGCAGATGATCGAGCAGGAGATCGAGGGCTTGACCGCGGAGGAGCAGCGGATCCTGGGAGCCGGGAGTGCAATGGGAATTGCGTTTCCGGCGTGGGCGGTGGCGGCGGCGCTCAAAGAAGACGCGGCGGAGATTGAAGAGGCGTGCGCGGGACTGGCGCGCCGGCTGCATTTTGTGGAGCGCGGCGGGCAGGATGAGCTTCCGGACGGGACGCGGTCGGAGTTTTATGTGTTTGTGCACGGGCTGTACCGTGAGGTTCTGTACCGGCGGCAGGTGGCGGCGCGGCGGGCGACGTGGCATGTACGGATCGCGGAGCGGCTGGCCGATTTGTTTGCGGAGCGCATGTGGACGGTGGCGCGCGAGATGGCGATGCATTTTGAGGCGGGCGGGGAG
>JBAVUB010000283.1:0-4901 GCA_049696575.1 Acidobacteriaceae bacterium
GCAACCGGACGCGCGGCGGGAGACGACGGGGCCGGCGTGGAGCGTGGCGTTCAAGGATGGGCAGCCGACGGCGGCGGCGCAGGCTTTTGCGCGTAAGGCGGGCGTGGGAGTGGAGGCGCTGGAAAAAATCACGACACCGAAGGGCGAATATGTTGCGGCGAATGTGCTGCATCGCGGGCGGGAGGCGAGCGAGGTGCTGGGCGATCTGCTGGCTGCGGAGCTGGCGGCTCTCTATTGGCCGAAGACCATGCACTGGAGGCCGCTGAAGCCGGAGCGTTTTGTGCGGCCGGTGCGCTGGATGGTGGCGCTGCTGGATCACGCGATTCTGCCGGTGGAATTTGCAGGCGTGCGCGCGGCGAATCTGACGTGGGGACACCGCATTCTGCATGGCGATGCGCCCGTGACCATCGATCACCCGGACGATTATCTGGGATTGCTGGAAGCAGCACAGGTGACGGCGGATGTGAAGCTGCGGCAGCACCGCATCCGCAAGGCGCTGGATCTGGAAACGCGGAGCGTGCCGGGCGGGCGCTGGCGCGAGGACGCGGCGCTGGTGGAGACGGTGACCCACCTGACGGAGTGGCCTTCGGTGGTGCTGGGGAATTTCGATCCTGAATACCTGGCGTTGCCGGAAGAGGTGCTGGTGACGGTGATGCGGGATCACCAGAAATATTTTGCGGTAGAGAATGCCGCTGGAAAGCTGGAGCCGTATTTTCTGGCGGTGCTGAATACGCGCCCGGAGGAGATGGGCATCGACGTGGTCCGGCACGGGCACGAACGGGTGCTGCGAGCGCGCTTCAGCGATGCGCGATTCTTCTGGCGGGTCGATCAGAAGACACCGCTGGAGGATCGCGTGGAGATGCTGAAGCCGGTGACCTTCCACAAGGAGCTGGGCAGCTACTGGGACAAGACGCAGGCGAATCTGCGGATCGCGGAAAAGCTGGTGGGTTTGCTGGAGGAACGGGGAACGGCGGTCGATCGGAAGGCGCTGCTGAAGGCGGTGGAGCTGGCGAAGACCGACCTGACGACGGAGCTGGTGAAGGAATTCACCGAGCTGCAGGGAATTGTGGGCGGGCTGTATGCGCGCGCGCAGGGGCTGGGCGAGAAGGTGGCGCAGGCGATCTATTGGCAGTATTCGCCGGCAGCGGTGGAGGATCCGATCCCGCCGACGGTGGAAGGGCAGGTGCTGGGGATTGCCGATCGGATTCAGACGATCGTGGCGATGTTCTCGATTGGTTTGGAGCCGACGGGGTCGAAGGATCCGTTTGCACTGCGGCGGGCTGCGAATGCGATCGTTAAGATTCTGGCGGAGACGGGATTGCCGCTGGTGCGCTCGGACCTGGTGAAAGCAGTGCCGGCGGATCTGAATGAAGAAACCCTGACGAAGCTGGGGGCTTTCTTCGAAGAGCGGCTGATCTTTTGGCTGCGGGATCTGCGGGGCTTCGCGTATGACGTGGTGAATGCGGTGGTGGCGGTGCGCTCCGATAATATGCGCGATGCAATTGCGCGGGCAGAGGCGCTGACGGCGGTGCGGGGGTCGGAGGATCTGGCGGCGATTGGCGCGGCGTTCAAGCGGATCAAGAATATTTTGCGGCAGGCGCAAGAAAAGGGTGCTCTGCGTCCTGGACAGGAGTCGGGCGCGGCCAATCCGGACTTATTGACCGATCCTGCGGAGCGAGGCCTTCGCGCCGAGGCGATGAAGCTGGCTCCGGTGGTGGAGGAGCTGCGCCGGCGGCAGGAGTATCGGCAGGCGCTGGAGAAAATCGCGACGTTGCGGCCGCACGTCGATCTGTTCTTCGACAAAGTGATGGTGATGGTCGACGACAAAGCGACGCGCGATAATCGCCTGGCGCTGATTGGCGAAGTGCTCAGCGCGTTTTCGAGGATCGCCGATTTTTCCGAGCTGGTACAGGCCTAGCGAGAGACGCGGAGTGAAATCGCAGGGCAATACAAAGCGCAAACCGGAGCAGATGTGGGTGGCTGTCGAGCGCTACATCGACGGGCTGCTCAATCCCGCGGATCCGATTCTCGATGCGGCGCTGCGGGACAGCGGCGAGGCGGGATTGCCGGATATTGCGGTGACGCCGAGCCAGGGGAAGCTGCTGTATTTGCTGGCGCGGATGCTGCGGGCAAAGAGAATTCTCGAGATTGGGACGCTGGGTGGGTACAGCACGATCTGGCTGGCGCGGGCGTTGCCGGCCGATGGCCAGGTAGTGACGCTGGAGGCGGATCCAAAACATTTTGAAGTGGCGCAGGAGAATATTGCCCGGGCCGGACTGGCGAAGGTCGTCGACCAGCGGCTGGGGCTGGCGCTGGAAACGCTGCCAGAACTGGCGCAGGAGGGCGCTGGGCCGTTTGATTTTATTTTCATCGATGCGGACAAAGAAAGCAGCGTGGAGTATTTCGAGTGGGCGCTGCGGTTATCGCGGCCGGGAGGGGCGATTCTGGTGGACAACGTGATCCGCGACGGCGAGGTGGCCGACCCCAAAACTCAGGACGAGCGGGTGCAGGGGATTCGGCGACTGAACGAAGCGCTGGCGCGGGAGCCGCGAGTGAGCGCGACGACGATGCAGACGGTGGGCAGCAAGGGGTACGACGGATTCACGCTGGCGCTGGTTCTGAGCTAAGGAAACTGCGACTCAGTTGTCGAAACATCCCTCAGCGGCTGAAGCCGGGGTCAAATTTGCTGCGGTTACGGCACGGCTGAAGGCCGTGCCCCTTCAAAACAGAGACTCCATCGAAGATTTCCTACGGAAGGACGACGGCGGCGCCATCGATGGCGTCGTTGGCGACGGCGAGCAGGGCGTCGTTGACCTGGTCGAGACGAAACAGAGTGGTGCGGGGGCGGATGCCGATCTTTGCGGCGAGGGCGACGAAATCGCGGCCGTCCTGGCGGGTCATGTTGGCGACGCTGCGCAGCTGGCGCTCGCCCCACAGCAACGAGTCGTAGTCAAACTGCGGAACGCGGTCGAGGTGAATCGCGTTGATGGCGACGATGCCGCCTTTGCGCAGGGAGGCGAGCGCGTCGATGACCACGTCTCCGCTGGGCGCGAAGGTGATGGCGCAGTCGAGGGGGACGGGCGGGCGCTCCGTGTCATCGCCGACCCAGGTTGCGCCCATAGTACGGGCGAGTTGCTGGTGCGATGCGCCGCGCGTGGAGACGTAGACCTCACAATTCCAGGATTGGAGGACTTCGATGACGAGGTGCGCCGATGCGCCGAAGCCGAAGAGCCCGACGCGGTCGCCGGGGGCGACTTCAGCAACACGCAAACTGCGGAAACCGATGATGCCAGCGCAGAGGAGCGGCGCGAGGTCGATGGCGGAAGGTTCTTCGGGGAGTGCGATGAGGAAGTCGGCGCGGGCGACGGCGTATTCGGCGTAGCCGCCGTTGACGGAGTAGCCGGTGTAGGTGGGGTGGTCGCAGAGGTTTTCGCGGTTCTTAAGGCAGAGCGGGCAGGTGCCGTCGACGCCGCCGAGCCAGGAGACGCCGGCGCGATGACCGATGCGGACGGAGTCGACGCCGGGGCCGAGTTTCTCCACGCGGCCGACAATCTGGTGACCGGGGGTCACAGCATCGCGCAAAGGAGGGAGCTCACCGGCGGTGATGTGGAGGTCGGTGCGGCAGACGCCGCAGGCTTCGACTTTGAGGAGGACCTGGCCGGGAGCGGGCTCGGGGATGGGAAGGTCTTCAAGGGCCAGCGGGCGGGAGGCGATGGGGGCGGGATGGTGAAGGACAGCGGCGCGCATTTGTTTTTAGATTAGCGCTGGACGGTCAGGGCAGCTGCGTAATGGAGAGAATGTTGCCATCGGGGTCTTTGAACCAGGCGATCTGCGCGCCGCCAGGGGCGCGCCACAGGCCGAGTTCATCCTGGTCGAGACCTGGAAAGCGCTCGCAGGCGATGCCGGTGGTGTTGAGTTTGCGTGCGGTCTCCGCGGCGTCACCGACGATCCAGCCGAGGACGGTAAACGGTTGCGGCTGGAATTCGCTGACGAGCGTGGCGCGCAGACGCACGCCTTCGACTTCGAAGAGGAGAGCAAAGTTGTCTTCCGCGAGCAGTCGCAGGCCGAGCGTGTCGCGATAGAAGGCGCGTGCGCGGTCGGCGTTGCGGATGGGGACAAAGGCGACGATTTTCTGGTCTCCGAGCATGAGGGTTCTCCGTGTGCGAGGAGTATAAGGGCAGGCGCCGCGCGTGCGTGTGAATGGCCGGGGGTGGCGGCGCGGTGGTTCAGAGGCGCTGCAGGTCGTTCCACAATTCTTCGCGGACGGGAAGGCCGAGGGTGAGATTCTCGGCGCGTGTTTTGAGGACCTGTTGGCCAGGATAACGAACGGATGCGCCGGACGCGAGCAGGGAATCAACGATGGCGTCAGCTGCGCGTGCGGATTCTTCGGCGGGTTGCAGCTTGGCTAGATTGAGCGCGAGAAAGACCTGGGAGAGGCCGGTCTCTTTTACAGGGTCGGTGGGGATTTGATGGGTCGCGAGGCCGCCGGAGAGCAGGGCGGCGACCATGTCGAGCATCATAGCGAGGCCGGAACCTTTCCAGTAGCCGATGGGAAGCGGGCGCTGCGAGGCTTCAATGGCGGCGGGATCGCGGGTGAGACGGCCCTCGGCGTCGAAGCCGCCGTCGACGGGCAGAAGCTCGCCTTTCATCTGATAGGTAGCGAGCGCGCCGTAGGAGAACTGCGACATGGCGATGTCCAGAACAACGTGGCCGGCGGGGCGGGGGACCGCGATGATGAGCGGATTGTTGCCAAGTGCGGCGACGGACGCGCCCCACGGCGGGAGATTGGCGAGGGTGTTGGTCCAACAAAGGCCGATGACGCCGGCATCCGCGGCCTGCCAGCCATACGCGCCGCCGCGCATCCAGTGGTTGGTGTTGGCGAGCGCGACGCAGCCGATGCC
>JBAVUB010000284.1:0-1765 GCA_049696575.1 Acidobacteriaceae bacterium
GTTCGAAAATCCGCGTGCTCATTGCTGAAGTACACGAGGGCGCGCTGCGTTATCGCGGCCACGGCATTTGCGACGCCGCCGGCATGCGCAAAGGACTCATCTCCGACCTCGCGCCGGCAGCCGTCGCCATCGATCGCGCGGCGGTCATGGCTGAAAACTCCGCCCAGGCCGTCATCGAACGCTTCGTCGTTGCTGTCGGCGGACCCCATATCCGCGGCGTCAACAGCCGCGGCGGCATCAGTCTCGGCACGCGCCTGCGCGAAATCACCAAAGACGATGTCCGCGCCACCGTCGATCGCGCCCGCTCCATCGCCCTCCCCGCCGATCGCGAAATTCTCCACCTCCTCCCCCAGCAATTCATCCTTGACGAGCAGCCCGGCATTCACGATCCCGTGGGAATGGTCGGCAATCGCCTGGAAGTCAACCTGCACATCGCCACCAGCTCCGCGAGCGCGCAGCAAAGCATCATCACCTGCGTCAACAAAGCCGGCCTCGAAGTCACTGAAACCGTCTTCGAAGCCCTCGCCGCAGCCGAAGCCACACTCCTCGCCGACGAGCGCGAGCTCGGCGTCTGCCTCCTCGACATCGGCGCCTCCACGTCGGAGCTCGTCGTCTTCTTCGAAGGCTCCGTCGCCCACACCTCGGTCGTCCCCATCGGCGGCGATCACTTCACCAACGACCTCGCCGCCGGTCTCCACGTCACCGGCCCTGAAGCCGAGTGGCTCAAGTGCAATTACGGCCACGCCATCGTGACCAAAGTGGACCAGCTCAGCGAGATCGAAATCACCGGCCTCCCCGGCTACGAGCCGCGGGTCGTCCGCCAACGCCTCATCGCCGAGATCCTCGAGCCCCGCGCCCGCGAGCTCTTCCAGATGCTGCGCGACAATCTCCGCCAGGGTGGTGTGCTTGAAGCTATGGGCGCTGGTTGTGTGCTCACCGGCGGCGGATCGCGCCTCCCCGGCCTTCTTGAAACCGCGGAAAGCCTGCTGCGCGTGCAGGCGCGCATGGCCTCGCCGGTCCCGCTCTCGCGCATGCCCGCGGAACTGGCCGCGCCCGAATTTTCCGTTCTCGCCGGAACCCTGCTCTACGCCCACCGCACCAGCCAGAACCGTGCGGCGGAAAACCATGGACTGCGCGCCAAGCTGCGCGCCATTTTTGCAGGAAGCGTTTAGTTCGAAATATCTGAAGCAAGGAGTTGAAGCCGATGAAGAAATACAACCCCCAGCCCCAGCCTGAAGAAATCCGCATCCAGTACCACGAAGAAATCCTCCGCGGCGCGAAGATCAAAGTCATCGGCGTCGGCGGTGGCGGCGGCAACGCCGTCAATCGCATGATCGCCGCCAGCATGGAAGGCGTGGAGTTCATCGCCGCCAACACCGACCGTCAGGCGCTCCAGCTCTCGCACGCCCCGGTCAAGTTGCAGCTCGGTGCGAAGCTCACCCTCGGCCTCGGCGCTGGCGCTAATCCCGACGTCGGCCACAAGGCCGCCCTCGAAGACTCCGACAAAATCCTCGAAGCCCTCGACGGCGCGGACATGGTCTTCGTCACCGCTGGCCTCGGTGGCGGCACCGGCACCGGCGCTGCGCCGGTCATCGCCTCCCTGGCCAGCGAAATGGGCGCGCTCACCGTCGCTGTCGTCACTCGTCCCTTCGCCTTCGAAGGCAAGCGTCGCATGGTCCAGGCCGAGCGCGGCATGCAGGAGCTCCTCGAAAGCGTCGACACCATGATCGTCATCCCCAACGAGAAGCTCCTTGCTGTCGCCAAA
>JBAVUB010000285.1:0-2864 GCA_049696575.1 Acidobacteriaceae bacterium
TTCGGCGTCCCGCACGTCATCGTGTACGTCACCGCCGTGTTTCCGCCGCTGCCGGGGTTGATCGGATACGTCGTCGCAGCGAACAGCGTTGCCGCCGCGCTCACCGCCATCGACGTCGGTGGCGCCTCCACCCAAATCACCGCGGCGGGATTCGCCTGCGTAGTAATTGTCTGGAGTGAGTTGCCGGGGCTCGCGCATCCGCTTAACCCTCCCACCAGACCCAAACCAAGAAGAAAAAGACCAGTCCTGCCGCCCAACATTGCGTGCCTCGCTCCCGGCTTCTCCAGCGGCGCTTAACCCCGCCAGCGTCACGATGCACATGAGAGACGGTTATTCCACCTTCCAGGACCCGCAAATTCTCACGCGGCTCGACCAGGACCGTGCTGATCCTCCTCAGGCGCCGCCCACCGCAGCCCCTCGATTGGACCCTTTCCCGGTGCCGGCCGCCTGCTCTCTCCATTGTTCCTCGTTCACGCCCATCGCCAGCAGCCACAACATCGGCAGCGCCTCCGCGGTGAGCCCCACTACCGTGTTGTACGGCGCCAGATGCCGGGCCACCGCCGGCAGCAGATAGAGCAGCCAGACCAATCCTGCAAAGGCCATCAGCACTCCCGCAGCCCGAGGCAGAAATTTCGCCCGCAGCATCACGAAGCCAAGCACAACGCAGTAAAATCCGTGGAAAACCATCCCGAGGTTGATGCCCCGCGTTTGCAGTTGAAACGCCTCACAAATCAGCCCCGCCAATCCGAAGAACACAAACACCCACGAGAGCCTCTTCTTCACCACCCGGAAAATCCCATACAGCAGCAGCACCACGGCGACGTAGCACGACACTGGAACCACGACCGCCGCGAAGAAGCCCAGCCGTCCGTGAAAAATGAATTCAGACAGGACTGCCGTCACCACGCCGACCACATAGAACGCACCTGCGATCCTGGCCTGCAAACCGGGCGACATCTCTCCCTTCGTTTCCGTCACTTCCTCACTTCTGCTGCTCATAGTCCCTTCTCCCTCCGAAATTCTCGCACTACCTCTGCCGGATCGCGATGATCCCCATCCACTGCCTCGTTCATGGCCCGCATCTCCCGCGCGCCGATCCTCCCCGCCAGATCCGCCAGCGCATCCGCGATCTGCGGCCACCGCTCCAGCGCCTCCGCCCGAACCAGCGGCACCGCCTGATACGGCGGAAAGTAATGCCGATCGTCCTCGAGCACAGTCAGCCCCAGCGCCTCGATCGGTCCATCCGTCGAATTCGCCGCGATCATGTCCACCTGATGCGCCTCCAGCGCCCGGTACAGCAGGCCCAGATCCATCGTCCGCGGTGGCCCGTCGAATTTCAATCCATACGCCGCGCTCAGCCCCGCCAACCCATCCGGCCTCTGTTCGAACTCGTACCCCACCCCCAAATGCCACTGCGGCGTATAGGGCGCCGCTTCACTTAGCGCCGTCAAG
This sequence comes from Acidobacteriaceae bacterium, assembly GCA_049696575.1. Classification (GTDB taxonomy): domain Bacteria; phylum Acidobacteriota; class Terriglobia; order Terriglobales; family Acidobacteriaceae; genus Palsa-343. The sequence goes on from JBAVUB010000285.1 coordinate 1,453, forward strand.
TGCAGCCGCCGCGCATCCTCTCCGCGAATCACCATGGCAAACGTATTCTCAAATCCCAGTGGTGGTCCCACGACAATGTGATACTTCGATTGATACAGATTCCGCACCGTGTTCAGCACCCGCGTCGGGTCCCGATCCACCGGCTGCTTCAGGATCGCCGTCAGCGCCGTCCCTGTATATTCCACATAAGCATCAATCCGCCCCGCGACCATAGCCTGCTGGCAAATGTAACTGCCCGCCAGATAAAACCGCCGGTCTACCTTCAGCTTCGTCTTCGCTTCAATTTCCTGCGCCAGCAGCTCTCCCAGCACCACCTGCTCCGTGAAATTCTTCGCCCCGACAACCGGCCGATCCAGCCGCGGCGGCGAACACCCAGCCAACAACACGCAACACGTCACCGCGACCGTGACAAATATTCGCCTCAAGCCGCCGTCCCCGGAATCGGAACCCGAAACCACCGTTCCATCAGCCCCAGCGCCCCATCGCAGGCCAACGCCAGCAACGCCGCCGGAATCGCCCCGGCGAGCACCAGCCGATTATCCACCGACGCCACGCCCCGAAAAATCAGCTCTCCCAGACCGCCCGCACCCACCGCCGCTGCAATCGTCGCGATCCCCACGCACGTCACCGTCGCCGTCCGCAGTCCCGCCAAAATAAACGAAGCCGCCAGCGGCAACTCCACCTTAAAAAACCGCTGCGCATCCGTCAGCCCCAGCGCCCGCGCCACTTCAATCAGCGACCGGTCGATCCCCTGAATCCCCGCATACGTATTCCTCAGGATAGGCAGCAGCGCATAGGCCGTCAGCGCGATGATCGCCACCCGCGCCGCCCTCTCGCCCAACCATGGCAGCGGCAGCAAAAACCCAAACATTGCCAGAGAAGGAATTGTCTGCAGCACATTTGCCACGCCAATCACCGGCTTCGCCCAAGCTGGCCTCCGCGTCAGCCACACGCCAACCGGCACGGCAATCGCCGTCGCAAACAGCATCGCCGCTCCGGTCAGCCACAAATGCTCCACCGTCAACTGGGCAATTTCGCCACCGTATTGCGCCAGGAATCCGCTCATGCGCGGTTCTCCCCAGTCCGTTCCTCAGCCCGCTCCTCGGCCCGCTCTTCGCCGCGATGAAACGCCCGCACATATTCCTCAACCTCCGGCTGCTGCGACCGCAAAAACTCCTCCGGCCCCAGATTCGCTGCCAGCTTGCCATCCCTCAGCAGCACGATCCGATCCCCCAGATACAGCGCCTCATCCAGATCGTGCGTCACCAGCAGCACCGTCACTTTCAGCCGCGCCCGCAGCGCCTTCAGCAAGTCCTGCATCTCGGCGCGCGTCAGCGGATCCAGCGCCCCGAACGGCTCATCCATCAGCAGCACGCCAGGCTCCGCTGCCAGCGCCCGCGCCAGTCCCACCC
>JBAVUB010000286.1:0-5268 GCA_049696575.1 Acidobacteriaceae bacterium
AAGCTGTCCTTATTCTCATACCTGACGCCGGAAGTGGAGGCGACGGCCGTGCCGAGCAGATGCAGCTCGCGACGCGCGCGCGTGCAGGCAACGTAGAACAGGCGCTTGCGCTCCTCGTCGAAACGAATCTGCCGCTGATTGCGGACCCAGGCGTACAAGGGTTCTGTGTCTTCTCCGTGGAGACCGATAGGGGCGACGAGAAATTCACTTTCGCTGGAGTTCCATGGGCTGGTGCGCTCAAGAGAACACACGAGCGGGTTCGGATCGCCGGAAGACCTGCGGTCGAGACCGGGAACAATAACGACCTCGAAGCCGAGGCCTTTGGCCTTGTGGATGGTCATGAGCTGGATCCCGCAGCGTTCACTGACAGCTGGGTCGGGCTGGGCGAAAAGGCGGTTGAACTCGGCGTCGAATTCGGCTGTTGAAGGAGCGATGCCGTCGGGCGTGACGGCATCGAGCAAAGAGAAGAAGACCTGGGTGTTTTCCTCAGCCGCTGCATCGATGCAGGCGGGTCCGCCGAGGGTGCGCCAGGTGCGCTCGATCCAGGACGAGAAAGAGGGGGATTCAGACTGGCGCCAGCGGAGGTCGAGGGCGCGGCGGAGGATTTCGACGGTGCGGGAGAGGCGTTGCTGGCCCTCGACGGAGAGGAGGTGCCGATGACGGTCGATGAGATCGAGGATCGACAGATCTTTAAATTCGGGCCGGTCGGAACCGGTGAGGAGGTGGAGGTCGGAAAGAGTGAGACCGCACCAGGGGGCACGCAGCACGGAAAGCCAGGCGATGCGATTCATGGGGTGGAGCAGGGCGCGGGTGAGCGCGAGAAGATCGAGGAGTTCCTGGCGCTCGGACAGATGTTCGATATCGACAGCGCGAAAGGGGATCTTTTTGCGACGGAGCAGCGGTACGATCTGGGCAAGATGCGCGCGGGCGCGGACGAGGACCGCGACGCGGTATTCGCCGCCGGCAGCCTCGGCCTGAGCGATGTGCGGGAGATGTTGCTCGAGAATGTGCAGGACGTCGAGAGCTTCCTGCTGCTGAGCGTTGATGATCTCTGCCAGGCTGTGGCGACGATCTGCGGCGCCGATGACCTGCGCATGAACATGCAATGACGTCTGGGACGGTTTGGAGGCCGTGGAGGAGGTAGCGCGAGCGAAAGACACCGAGGCAGCACCGGGAGGGGCCTCTTCCGCGCAAATAAGGTCGAAGATCGCGTTGAGCGGATCCGTGAGGCCTGCATGAGAACGGAAGTTGACGGAGAGCTGCACGGGCTGGCAGCGAACGGGAGTGTCGGCGGGGCCGATCCCATGATCGCGAACATGGGTGAAGAGCTCGACCTCCGCCTGGCGGAACAGATAGATCGACTGCATGGGATCACCAACGAGGAAGCAGGTGCGGTGCTCGCCGGGATCCCACGCGGCGAGCAGAGCGGAGACCAGCTTGTGCTGACGGCGCGACGTGTCCTGGAACTCATCGATGAGGAGATGACGGACATTGCCGGCCATGTCGATGATGCGCTCAGGAGATTTCTCGAGCACGAGGAGTGCGGCGAGGTTCAGTTCGGTGAAGTCCACCTGGTTGTGTTCAGCGAAGACCACGCTGAGCTCGGCAACGGCCTGGCGCAGGACCGTGAAGACGTGGCGAAGGGTGGTCCACTGGGCTTCGGTGTAGTTGGCGGGGGGCAGGAGGCGAATCGCGCCAAGGGCGGCAAGAAGTTCCGGCTTGTGCTGCAGCCACCGCAGCAGATTCTCCATGTCGGTCTTGCGCTGTTTAGCATCGCGCCCGGTGGGGGGAAAGCCCTGGCGCACGTTCACGGTTTTGCGCCATTCGTGTCCGCCGGTGAGGAGAAAATCGCAGATGCTGCTCCAGTGCTCGCGTGACATTGCCGGGGAGAGCGCCTGGATGCCCGCAAGGGCGGCGACGTCCTCGTTTCCCTGCGAGCAGGCATAGTTGGCCAGTTGCAGCAGCTGCGTGGCGACGGCCTCCTGATCGTTGAGCAGGCGCCAGGCTTCGGTGAGGACGCGGTGAATCTCGTGGTGGAAGGGAGCTTCGAGCTTAATGCGCAGATCGGCCCAGTCCTCTTCGCTCATTCCCGAAGAAAGCGGGAAAACGTCCTGCCATTGGTCGCGCACCCTGAGCATCTCGGCGATTAACGATTCGCAGCCGGCGAGGCGGTTGTCACGGAGATCGAGGAGGCTGGCGAGCGCCTCGTCGAGCGATGCATCCGAGCCCCCGAGTCGTTCGAGGGTGCGGCGGGCGGCGAGAGTGTAGAGCGCTTCGGCTTCATCGACAGGCTGAAAACGGCCCCCGAGGCGCGCCAGCAGCGGGCGGTCGTGCGCGATGCGGAGGCACAGCGAATCGATGGTTTCGATTGCGAGGCGCTCCGGGTGGTCGAGAATGTTCCAGCCGCGGCGCTCGGCGTGAGCCATTCCATCTCGGGCGGCGGCCATGCGGTCGAAGTCTTCGGGGCCAAAATTGCGGCGGCCAGCGGCGGCTTCCAGATCGTGCAGGATGCGGCCACGCATCTCCGCAGTTGCGGCCCGCGTGAAGGTGATGGCGAGGATCTCTTCGGGCTCATCGACCACGGCAAGCAGGCGCAGGTAGCGGCGAGTAAGCAGGTCGGTTTTGCCAGAGCCGGCGGGGGCCTGAACGATGACCGAGCCGCGAATGTCGAGGGCGGCTTCGCGCGCGGCAGCGTCGGCCGGTGCTTCGACCAGGATGTTAGTCATCGGGATCCTCGTCGTCGTTGCCGGGGGTGCCGATCGGTCCGAGATTGAGTTCGGCGATGCGGCAGAGTGGCTGGAAATGGCACTGCTCGCAGGCATGGGGGCGGGGATCGACATCGGCTTCACCCGCCAGGAATTCTTCAGCGAGGTTTTCGAGTGCGCGGGCCCATCCATCGCGTACGGAATCGGAATAAGGATCAGTGACGAGCACTGTTCTTGCGCCCTGATCGGCCAGGAGCTGCGAACGCGCGTCGCGTACGCGCCCTTCGAATTCAGTTTCGCCGGCGCGTATGCGGGCAAAGAGGATGCCGCTCAGGTCTTCAACGTTGCCATAGGCGGCGTAGAGGGGAAGTTGCGGATCGGAGGGGCGATCGCCTTGCCACGAGGCGGGCGATACGCGGCCGGTTTTGTAGTCCAGAAGCAGGTGGCTGCCATCGGCGAGAAGGTCGATGCGATCCGCGCGAAGATTGAGGCGCAGGTCGCCGATGTGGACGTCATCAAGGCGCTTTTCGCAGGCTTCTACGGTGAAGGGTTGACGCCTGGCTTCAATTTCCAACCATTCTTCGATGCGAGCCAGGAGGCGGCGCTTTTCGGCGGCAAGGCAGGCCTGCTGCCATCGATCGGCCGGAGCGGAGCCGAATTGGGCAGTGAAAACCGCATCAATGTGTGTGTCAAGAACGCCGAGAAGTGTTTTGGTAGCAATGGCGGTGGCAAGGTCGTCACGAGTGCGGATGGGTACCGGTTCAGACACAGAAAACAGGCGTTGCATCACCTCGTGCAGCAGGCTGCCTTGTGTGCCGGGGCTGAGCCCTCGTTCTGTGTCCTCGAGCGGTGAGGCGCGGAGACGCTTTGCGGCAAAGGCCTGAAACGGGCATGCAGCCTGGCGCTTGAGAACATCGGCGCCGCCCGCGTTCTGTTCATGGGGCCACGGCAGCACGCCGGAATCGTCGGCGAGTGTATCGAGCGACGGCGCAGGAAGCGGTTGTGGTGCGGGCGCCATGGTAGTGGTGGATTGCGGGCCCGGATGGGCCGGGAATAACGCGGAAATGAGAGGTGATGGACGGAGTTCGGCATCCTTGTCGCGCTGGGCAAAGCTGAAGACGATCCGCGGGGCAGCAGCGAGCAGGCGCGACGTCACGGTAGAGGCAAGGTTCCAGTCGTCATCGGGCATAGCGTGGGGCATGGCGAACTGGCGCTGGAGAGCGGGCGGAAGCAACGGATGGAAACGGCCATGCTGCGGCCACGCGGCATCGTCGGTGCCCATAAACCAGAGGGCATCGAATTGCTGTCCCGAGGATTCGAGAGGGCCCATGATCTGGATGGGCGCGTCGCGGGACTCCGGAGCGAAGATGGTTTCCCGGGTATGGCGCTCGACGAGCGCGATGAAATCGTCGTAGTCATAACGCGCGCCGTCGAAATCGAGCAGGGCGATTTCGTCGAGGCTGCGTTGCCAGCGCTGGAGGGCCTGGTACTGGACGGAGTCGGCAGCACGCGGGCCGGGCCAGCCAACACGATCGAGCAGGACAGGAGCAAGATCGACCCAGGCAGAGGGTTGGCGCGAGCCGTCGCGAATTTTATTGGACTCCACGGCGCGCAGGAGATCGCCGAAATGGAGGTGAAGAGTGCGCAGGGCGGGGAGTCCGGTGAGCGCATTGCGCCAGGCTACGAGGGAGCGTTCCGGGGAGAGCAAGCCATAGCGGCGCTGACGGGCATCGTGTTGGGCGAGGGCGAGATGATTGGTAACCGTGTCGGCGACGAATCCTGAGAGCATAAGCCAGGAAATCTCTTCTTCATGGAGAGGCGCAGTGATCCAGCGCAGCAGCAGAAGACCAGCGCGAACGGCGGGAATATCGGCGAGAGGCTGTCCGAGGGAGAACTCCCATGACATCAGGGACGAGCGATGGCGGACATCCTCCGTCGCGGGCATGAGGATGCGGCGGAAGATGCGGTCGATTTCGCCGCGCGCGTCGGCGATGCCCGGAACGATAACTGCGATGCGGGTGGTGGGGTTCTCGAGCAGCAGATCGCGCGCCCACGCAGAGCAAGCAGCAATTTCATCGCGCCGATCATTGGCGACGATCCAAAAGCGGTCAGCTTCCTCCGGGGCAAACATCGATTCGGAACCAGCTTCGCTGACGGTGATGCCACTGGATTCCAGCGCCGCAAGAAAACCGCGCTGCGCGGGGGTGATGCGGTCGAAGCCAATGAGGAGGATTTCGGGCGGCAGCGCGATGGCGGCGGGATCCCCGAGATGGGAAGCCAGAGTCGATTCGAGGTCGCTGGCGCTGAGCCAACCGTGGCGGGCACAGTCGCGCTCGAAGCTGGCGGCCCAGTGACGGAAGCGCTCGGCGTCGGTGAGAGCGTCGTTCGAACCCCAGGACTGCTGTCGCGCTGAGTGGGCCTTCCATCCAGAGAGCAGGGACCAGGCCTCCATGGCGAGCGCGGCCATCAGCTCCGGCGACAGGACGAGCGCCGCGTCGTCGCGCTGGGCACGGGCCCAGAGAGCGCGCTCCTGCAATGGCGTGAGGAGAATCGGCGCACCCTC
>JBAVUB010000287.1:0-10537 GCA_049696575.1 Acidobacteriaceae bacterium
GGAATGCGCTGCATACGTTTGTGCGGATTCCGGTGGCGGCGCTGATGGCGTATGGGGCGACGTCGCAGCTTTCGCCGGAGATGCAGCTGGTGGCGACGCTGGCGGGCGGGGCGATTGCGCTGGCGACACACGGAGGCAAAACGGCGGCACGGGTGGCGGTGACGCCATCGCCGGAGCCGGTATCGAATATCGCGCTGAGCGGCGGCGAAGACGTGGTGGCTATTCTTGTGACGTGGCTGGCGACGCGGCATCCGATTGCGGCGGGCGTGATTGCGTTCGCTTTTCTGGTCGGGATTGTGGCGGCACTGCGGTGGATCTGGCGACGGATTGCGCACGCGATCCGATCGTTGTTTGGGCCCGAGGCGCGGGAGACGGAGAAGGGGTAGGACTCCTGCTCAGGCTGCGACAATGCGAGGAAGCTCAGGACGTGGGGCGGGCGCGGCTTCGGTCGCGCCCTGACAATTAGTTCGCTGCGTTTTCGGGAGCGGCCGGGGAGAGAGGCTGCGGGAGCCGGCGGAAAGGTTGTTGGTTGCTGGACGGCGGCCCCACTTTGCTTATCGGAGAGAACCAGACGGGAGCCGGCGGTGTGATTTCCAAAACGGGAATCGGCCGCGGTACTTCGGGGTGAGGCCAAGGGTCAGGGCATCTCGAGAGTCGCGTTGCGGCGGCTTTAGCTTCTTGCTGTGGGGTGAACCTGGCCGGGACTCGGCGCGGGTTGGGGGGCGATTCCTGTTTTGGGAAGGGCCTAAAAGCAGATCGCGGTTACTTGCCAGCGAGGGAGGCGCGCAGTTCGGCGACGATTTCGGCGGCGGCTTTGCGGGCTTCGTCTTCGCGGTCGGGGGGGAAGGAGATGGCGCCGACGCGGGCGTGGCCGCCTCCGCCGTAGCGTTCGCAGATAGTGGCGAGATTGACCATGTCCTCAGGCGGAGTTTTGGTCCAGGGATTGGAACCGACGGCGACTTTGGTGCGGAAACTGGACTTGGAGAGACCGATGGAGTAAGTCGCCTCGGGGTGCAGATAGTAGGGGATGAATTTGTTGTATCCCTCGAGAGGCTGGTCGGTGATGTCGAAGTAGATAGTTCCCTGCTTCGATTCGGAACGGTCGCGGATGAGATCGATGGCGCGCTGGTGGCGCTCGAGGAGCGGGGGCAGGAGGCTCGCGACCCAGGGCTGGTCGAGAACCTGTCGCAGCGACATGCGGGTGAGGGTGGGAATGAGGCGCGGGATGAAGGCGGGGTCCTCGGACGCTTCGATGATGAGGGTGAGCTTCATGGCGGGCTCGGGCATTTCGACGGCGGACTGCGGGCTTTCATAGAGGGCGCCGTCGACGATGTCGGCCCAGCGGACGAGCTCGGCGACGGGAGTGGGGTCGAAGCCGAAGCGGGTTGCGGCGATGTGGGCGAGGAAGCTGGTGCAGGAGATGTACTCGGGGTCGAAAAAGCGATGGCCGGCATAGCGGCCGTCGGCCATGCCGTCGAGGTAGTCCTGATGGTCCTCGGGGGTGAGGAAGGCGCTGAGGTGGTGATCGAACCACCAGGTAATTTTGGGCGAGGGGGAATATTTGAAGTCGACGATGGCGTTCTCGTCGCCGGTGAAGTCGGCTTCGTTAAAGAGGGCGCCGGCGCGATGGACGAGGCCGCAAAATTCGTAGGTTGCGCCCGGGTGGATGCATTCCTGATGGAAACGGCTGAATAATGAAGCCGAGCAGGCTCCGTCGAAACACCTATCGTGATAGAAGACCCGTACCTTCAAGACGCCGCCGCCCCCGCAAGCCGCCAGCGCGCGAACGCCGGACGGGAATCTCTTAGCTTACCGGGAAGGAGAGCGGTGTCAAGCGAGGACCGGGATTGGGGCAGTTGAGAGCGGCTGACGATCCGCGAGGAGTGCCCGGACTACGTTTGCCACCCGAGGAATGCGGTGACCACGGCGACGGTGTCGATGAAGCCGTGGGCCAGCACGCAGGCCCAGAGGTTGCGCCTCGACAGGACAAAGACCGCCGCGAGAATGATGCCCGCGATACCGGAGTCCACCATTCCCGAGGGACCTTTGTAGTAATGGCCAAATCCGAAAAGCACGGAGGAGACCACGATGGTGACGCCCCAGGCGGCTTTGGAGAGGCCGCCCGCTTCGGCCGCGCGGGTGAGCAGATAGGCGCGGTATCCGATCTCCTCACCGAAGGCGGCAAAGGTCCAGATGAACAGGAGCCATCCGAGAGCCAGAAGCGGGTGGCCCTGGATTTCGTCCGAGCCGGCCGGCGCCACTGGAGGCCTCCAGAAATGGGCCGTGAGGGGACGGATCACCAGCGCGCCCAGCAGGATTCTTAAAGCCGCCGCTGCCAGGGCCAGCAAGACGGTTCGGCGCCAGGAGACGGGCCAGGCGAGGCCGGTTGCGGACCAGGAACCGCCGCGCAGGCGCAGGGAAAGCAAAGCGATGACAAAGAGGATGGGGACTTCGTTGGGGATGACGTGATAGACGTTGTGGCCGATGACGATGGCGGCGCCCACGGCGAGTTCGGCCAGAGACAGCCAGCGCTGCGGCACAGTGAGCCGCTTTTGCTGGAGCTGGACAGAGGCAACGAGTTTTTCCGGGTCGGTCTGGGGGACGTGCATCGGGGTGGTCATGCTTATTCCTCGTTGCTGTTATGCGGACGGGAATGTGTGGGAACCTCGCAGGCGGCGCGCGCAGCCAAGGCCCCATCGGGTAGTGAGCAGGACGAGCGCGGAGCCGACGACAAGGCCGATGGGGATGATCCACCAACCGAGGACATCACGCGCGCCCGCTGGAGCGCTGCCGAAACCGAGGCGCAGGGAGAGCGCGAATTCTCCGGCCCCGGTTGGAATCCGCCACAGGCCGGCGGTCTGCGGGTGGATCGGCTTCAGGAGCGCAGAGAGGACGAGAGCTGCGCCGAGGAAGTAGCCGGCGATGGAACCGAGAAAGACAAAGAAGCCAGCGATGCTGAGGCTCGCCCAGTGGAAGAGGAACTGGAGGAGCCGCAACGGCGAGCGGCTGACTTCAGCCCGCGCCAGCAGATTGTCAGTAAGGTATTCACCGGCCAGTTGCTCCGGTGTGCCGAGTGAGGCCAGGGTTCGGTCCACAGCCGCGGCAGCGGGTTCTTCGCCGCTGGCCGTGGACTTGTCCAGGATGTGGCCGCGGAGCTCTTCGAGGATCTCGTGGAGCTCCTGCTCGTCGATACCGCGCAGGCGGTTGCGGAGTTTGGCGATGTACACATCGATCTTCTGCAGTGCCTCACCGGATGCCATGGCCATCTGTCTCCTTCCTTTCCCCGAGCGGGGCAATCAGCTTGCCCATGCTGGATGCAAACCGCGCCCATATTCGGGCCATCTCCTGGGCGCGATGGCGGCCAGCCGAGGTGAGCGCATAGTAGCGGCGAGGGTGGCCGGCCTCCGCGACGATCCATTCACTGCGAAGGAGCCCCAGCGCCTTGAGGCGACTGAGCAGCGGATAGACCGTTCCGTCGGAGACGACTAAGTCGGAGTCGGTTTCCAGGCGCTTGAGGATTTCGAGGCCGTACAGTCTCTGGTCCCACAGGGCGGCGAGGACAGCGAGCTCCAGACATCCCTTACGGAGCTGGACCTCCCATTTGTCGAGAGCCTGTGGGGGATCGGGGCTGGCTCTATTCATGCAGTATATCTTGCAGTACACGATATCGTGCTGTCAAGAACCTGGGCACGGTGCGCAAAAAAGGTCGTGCATGCGAACGCTGCTGCGTTGCGCCGCTTTTTATCCTTTATTGATATTGAGTTTGTTTGCCGCAGCTCCCTGTCTGGCGATGGGGCAGACGGCTACCAATGGGACGATCACCGGTACAGTGACCGATCCGACTGGCGCGGTGCTGCCTGGGGCGACGGTGAAGATCCTGAACCCGGTGAGCCAGTACGAGCGTACGGCGACGACGGACAATGCGGGGCACTTCCAGATCTCCAATGTGCCGGCCAACTCGTACCACATGACGGTGAGCATGACGGGGTTCAGCACGTTCGTGACGGAGTCTGATCGACATGTCGTTAGGCGAAGACGATCTTTTTCACGGCGATCGCTATAAGTGGGGCGACGCAGGTAACGGCGATTGTATAACTTCCTGTCGACGTTTAGCGGGACACATTACGTGACGCCCCGGGCGATTACGGGGCAGATCAGCCTGCATTTCCAGCAGGTTTTATGCCCGGATCGTCGAGCAAACGGAGGCGTTGAGTTATCCGGCTTAGGGCGTGGCGGCGGGAGGCTTCTGGTCGCCTCCCGATGGGGTTGATGATGCTGCAGCGGGTGCGGGGGCGAGGTTGCGGTAATTCATCAGGGTATTGAAGATCATGCGGTATTCGCCCAGATTTTGCCAGCGCCAGACGGGATTGGTGGCAAACATGACGACTTCGCCTTTGCCTGCGGGCGCGATGACGATGGCGGCTCTGCCCTTGATGTCGTCCGCGCCATTGAAGAGCCCGCTGAGTACGGACTTTTCACCGCCGGGGAAGCGCATCAGCACATCGTTCTTGTCCATCTCTTCTGACATGCGGAAGAGCGGGCCGTTGGCGTAGCGCACGGGGACGGTTTTCGCGGAGTAGCCGTAGAAGATTGGATTTTCGGGATGGACGATGTCGGCATCGACAATCGGACCGGGAGCGTAGAAATGCGCACCGGTATTGCTGGTATCGATGGTGGGCGTGAGGGCGAAGTCCGGAGGAAACGAGCTGGACGCGCCGAGAGTGACGAGCAGACCTCCAGCTTCGACGAACTTCTGGAACTCCGCTACGCCCGCCGCGCCCATGCCTCCGGTGATATCGGGAGATGAGCCGTAGTCTCCGAGGAATTTGAATTTGTCGGATTTTTCATAGGACAGCGGTTTGTCGGCTTTGGGGATATCGAAGACGAGGGCTTTGGCGGAGCGCGCCTGGGTTGGAATGAGGATGAGGTCGTAATCCTTCGCGAGATTTCCCTGGAGGACACGCTCTTTGAAGATGAGGTCGTAGGGAATCTGATACTGGTCGAAGGTGTAACGCACCCAGCCGACGTCCTGGGTGCCCGCCCAGGTGCTGAAGAGGGCGAGGCGCGGCAGCGGGGCATCGTGTTTGGCGACTTGCGGATTGGCAGCGAGACCGACGACATTCAAGCCCAACTTTGCGGCGAGAGGCTTGAGCGTTGATGCGGCACTGGTGGGGACGAGAAAGGTGCCTGCGGGAAAGGGGATGCCAGCCGCGGTGAAGGACTTCTCTGCAATCTGCACGGCGACGTCTTTGAATCCGTAACGCAGCGTGATCAGGTTGGGAGAGCCGTGATCGGGCACCGCATAGACTGCAGCGGCGGGAACATCTTTGAACGTGCCCTCGGGGTTGTATTGATCCACAGGGTCAACGGCCACGGCCTGGACAGCGATGTCCTTTGTGGGCTTGATGACGGTGTTAGTCATCAGACTCATGGTCCAGGCGCTGTCGTCATAAGTGGTCAGTTCGGGGTCGGGGTCGGTTTGTTTACCGAGTAACGTCTTCGCGAGCGGGCCGTAGGGCTGGTTGGTTTTCACGATGAGCGAGCCCGCCGGATAGTCGCCATCGCTGAGTTTGATGGCAGACTTCGCGCGGCCGACTTCGATGCCCTGCATGCGAAGGATGTGGATGACGAAGGCGACGCGGGTGGGGTCTTCCTGATCCGCGGGCAGGATGAAGCCGTAGGGCTCTTCCTTTGTGCCGGCGGCGACGGCGTCACGACTCTTGACGTAGAAGTCGTCGAGGATTAGTTGGGGAAAGCCGGCGACTAACTGGAGCGAGGAGAGGGCACCAGTCTCGGCGTAGTTGGTGTTGTCGCGCATGGACCAGAGGACGTGCTGATAGGGCGGATTGGGACGGTACCACTGGCGTTTGGTGAAGTCGCCGAATCCGCCGCCACCATCGCCGGTGATGGCAGGGTTGGACTGGTGGATGGTGCGCTCCATGGTGGTGGCGCCAGCGTTGCCGAAGATTTCGTAAAAGCGCATGAGGCCGTTGTGGTCGGTGGCCATTTCGGCGACATAGCCGGGAGACCAGGCGTCGACGTAGGCGTGCGTCCAGACACCGGGCATGCCATAGCGGGCTAACTGGGTCATGTCCCAGTTAGAGAACATAGGTAACTCGCTGTAGACGATGGGGCTCCAGAGAGGGTTCTGTGGCGCCTGGCCGCTGTAGATGTAGAGGAACGGGACGGACTCGTGGAGATCGTGAATGATGGGCGGATGCCAATCCAGATACCAGCGGAGAAAGTTCTGGTTGGCCATGCCGGAGTAATTAATGTCGCGGTTGTTGTCGTGCTTGATGTATTTGCCCCAATACGGCACGCCGGACATCTTTTCGTAATCGGTGATGTCGACGTTGTGAGCGTAGTACCAGTCGATGGAGCGGTCGCGTCCATCGGGATCGGCGACGGGCATGATGGCGACGATGACGTTGGAGCGAATGCTCTGGATCAGCGGCGAGTCTTCGGTCGCGAGGCGATAGGCCAGTTCCATGAGCATTTCCGGGGGGCCGAGCTCGGCGCTGTGGAGACCGCCGGAGAGCGTGTAGATCGGTTTCGTTTTTGCGATGAGGGCTTGGGCTTCGGCGTCGGTGAGACCACGGGGATCGGCCAGGCGCGCGAGATTGCGACGATTCTCGTCGAGATGGGCGATGGAGTCCTCAGAGCCGACGAATACGATGACGGAATCGCGGCCTTCTTCGGTCTTGCCGATGCGCAGCACTTTGACGCGGCCGGAATGCGCGGCGAGCGCGTCGTAATAGCGAAGGACATCGGCGTAGTAAGTGAGCTGTTTGGGCGCGCCGATGTGATGGCCGAGCACAACTTTGGGCGAAGGCACGCTGCCGCTGGCGGGGAGATGGTCAACCAGGGGGCTGATGAACTCGGGCCTGGTGGTCCATTCTTTGACGCGCGCGGCGAAATCAGGATCCATGGTCTGCGCGGGGGACGCGGTGGAGAGAGCGGCAAGGACGACGAACAGGACCACGACGAGGCGCCTGGACATGAATGGGTTCTCCGATGCAACGAAAATGTTCGCCCTATGGTAACGCGGCCGGTGGCGGACTCACGCCCACACCTCGATCCTTAGCTGGTCCTTTGTCGCGAGGCGGAGGGTCTCGCTGAGAATCACGGTCGTTTGTTGCTCGCGCCGCTCGACACGATTCGCAACGGGGCGTCCACCATATTCCACATTGGCCGCTGTTCCTGGCGCGGCGATGGCGCAGGAGCGGCAGGCGAGGGTTCCGGCGAGGACTTCGATTGCGAAGACGGTGTTGCCTTGTTGCTTGCTCAGCGAATACGTGCCCCATCCGGTTCCTGTGGACCAGAAACATTTGAAGTGGTCGGCCGGGATTTTGGGGACGGCGACAACGGCGGCTTCTACGCCGTCATAGAGAAAGCCGCTGAGGGCAACGACGGTGGACCAGGAAGACAGGGCGCGGGCGTAGTGGTGGCCGCACTCGGGCTCATCCCAGGGATTGCGTTTTTCTCCGTCGTAGCGGGAACGAATATTTTCGACGCACTCGACACCTTGCTCGACCATGCCCCAGTTCATCATGAGCGCAGCGACGAGATATTCCTGGCCGGTCCACGCCTCCGCGTAGTAGGGGAAAGGGATGGAAGGCCGCGCGGCTTTGCCGTAATCGCAGACGATGATGGCTTTCTCGTCGTTCAGCGCGTAAGTGCGCTCCACATTGTCGTGATGGGCGAGGGTGGGACGGTAGTTGTACTTATAGATAGAGCGGAGAGTGGTGCGGATATTTTCCGCAGAGACGAGCGGGGGCATTCCGCCGGTCTCTGCGAGGTATTGGCCGATGAGCTGATCGGCCAGGCATCCTTCGCCCACCTGATATTCGGGAGACTCGGTGTTCTCGGAGCCCATGTCGCTGCGCAGGTTGCTGGCGATCTGGTCTTTGCGGAATCCGCGAATCTTCTGGACGTAGAATTCGCCGGTGAAGAGGTTGGCATCGATCCAGCAGCTTCCCCGTTCGAACAGGTCGCGATAGGTCTGCGCGGAAGCAGGATCGCCCGCGGCGCGGGCCATCTCTTCGGCGGCTCGCAGCGCGCCGAGGTAGTAGATTCCGCACATCGGATTGGGGCCGTAGAACTCCACATCGTAGGTGTTGTGCTGCACGCCCTCGAGGACGCCGTCTCGATTGGCGTCCCAGCCGCCCGGAACCCACGCAAACTCGAGGGCCTTCCTCGCACGCGGCCAGGTGGCGCCCAGCAGATCAACGTCGCCGCTGATTTTCCAGTCGAGCCACGCATGAATGATCTGGCCCATCTGTCCGTCGGCAGCGGCGTATCCGGAGCGAGCCTTGCCATCGGGCAGGAGCTGGCGGAAATGGATGGCACCGGCATCGTCCATGGAGTAGCCAAATGCGCTGCGTCGCAGCGACCGCGCAAACGACGGGAAGAGGAACGTGGTGGCGGTTTCGTAGTTCCACACATGGGTGCAGTTGCCGAAGCAGCAGCCCTGCGTATCGTCGCTGCCCTCGAAGGCGTGAAACTCTCCGTCGGACGTGCGGAAGCAGGTGGTCGTGGCGAGGGTGGACAGGTTTGCGGTGGCTGCCTCTTTGACTGCGGCGGGGAGCGTGCTTTCACGTAACGCGGTGGCGAACATGCGCGTGCGTGCTTCGAGGTCGTCCAGATGATCCGCGGCATACTGGACCGCTTCCCATCCGCTTTTGAAGCGAGCCGCGTAGTAATTGCCGATGACGGTTTTGCCTTCGCCGGGAGGGGCGGACCAACCGATCCAGTCGGGCGTGCGATTGGGGAAATACCAGCCGAGGAGGAATTCGAGGTTCGCAGTTTGCTGTGGAGCAACGCGCGTGCTGAGGCAGAGCATGCCTACCGAATTGTGCGGCTCGGGTTGGGAACCGAGCTCGCCGGAGCGGGAAAATTGATCCCAGAAATGAAGCGGAGCATTCCACCAGCGGCCTGCCGGCCAGCCGGTCCAGTGGGAGACCTGGGTGCTGTCGTTCACGCGGGCCGCGAGGACCAGCTCGCCCGCCATGGGATCGTCGGCCGCGAGCGCGGGATTGCTCATGCGCAGGCCGACGATTCCCTTCCCTGTTTGATATTGGTTTGTGCGGCCGTCGGAGGCTTTTTGCCGCGCGTTGTCGCCGTTGTCCTTCGTGGCATTCACGGGATTGTCGATGGAGAAGGCGATGGCTACCTGAGCCGCTATGGGGCTGGGGTTTGTGACGCGATAGCGTAGAAGGGCCACGGGCAGGCCGGAATCATCGGGCTCATGCGGGATGAAGGGCGAGAAGGCTTCGAGCTCGACGTTGACGGGCAGAGAGGGATCCTCAAAGCCGATGTGCGCGAGCGGGTACTCGCCGGTAAACGTGGCGGCTTCGAGGCGGCTCAGGCCGGGAACGTTGTTGGAACCGAGGCCGTCCTGGCCTTCGTAGGGAGGCAGGATGCGGGACTCGAGCACGCGGGCGACGGGGGTTGCGTTTCCCGCCTGGGCCCAGATGGCGGGGAAGGCATAGGGTGGGCGGAATCCCTGGTTGGGGCGATTGAAGATTTCCCAGTTGACGAGTTGACCTCGTCCGCCGAGGCCGATGCTGCCCGCGGCGACGCCGCCCAGGGGAAAGGAGATCATGCGCAACTGGCGGCCGGAGAAGCGGCGCGGATAACTTACGTCCGTGGCGGGTTGGGTGCGGGACTGATCGGCGGGAGTGCCGGGCGGTTTGGACTGCGCGGTCCAGGGGTCTGCGTTGATTGCCGCACCCCCCACGACACCGGCGGCCTGCTTGAGGAAGTCGCGTCGATCCAGTTTAAGCTTGTCGGTCATTGCGGAATCCGGATGCGCAGGAATTGTATCGCTTCGTGCGGCGATTCCAACGGCATTGATCGGGTGGATTACGGGATGAACCAGGGGCACGGGCCAATGAAACGCAGACTCACAGTGCGCTTAGGCGCCAGCGCATCGCCCAGGCAGCAGGAGCTTATCCCTCACCCGACCTTCTTCAAGAAGAAATCGCGCCACAGTCAGGTCCTGAATTTTAAGGGACTTGATTTCGATATTCCCAGCGAGAACACGGTGGGCGTGCAAACGGCGAATCGATAATGCGCCAATCGCCACAGCTCCCATGGCAAGGGCGCCTATTGCAAATGCACCGACGGCCACGGCCCTAGCGGCAGCAACGATCGCTTTGCCACAGGCATACGTGGGATTCCCAGTTAGGACACGCATCGCTTTCATGTCACCATTCATGACTAACCTCCTTATTTTCCAAATAGGTTCTGATCCACAGCGCGAGCTGCAGTTGGAGCGACTTTCACCACGCGAGATGCAACCTCGCACATCCACTTTCCCAATCGCACAGGGCGGCCTGAAGGCTATGCGCTGTTCAAAGGGATCGCAACGGGGCCGGATGGATCTACCTGGGCTGCCCTCGATAGCTCCGGCCCGATTTTGCGTCTGGAGCATTTCATCAACGACCGTTGGGTAACGCAGGCTTTTCCGGATATTGCGGCGAAGAATTCCGAGATTACGACGCTATTCGTCGACCGCAACGATGAACTTTGGATC
>JBAVUB010000288.1:0-10793 GCA_049696575.1 Acidobacteriaceae bacterium
GCCGCGTTTATTGCGAAGCCGCAGGACCGCACGGAGCCGATTCGCAAAGTGGTGGAGAAACTCGGCGGCCAGCTCGGAAAGTTGTATCTCTCCTTTGGTGATTACGACGTCGTGGGCATTTACGAGATGCCTGACAACGTGAGCGCAGCCGCGTTTGCGCTGGCCATCGCCGCGGGCGGCGCCTGCAAAGGCGTGAAAACCACTCCGCTCATCACTACGGAGGAAGGGGTCACCGCGCTGAAGAAGGCCGGCGGCTCGGGCTACAAGCCGGTGACGAAGAAATAGGAGGCAGCCTGCAGCCTGTGGCCTGTAGCCGGTTATTGCACCCCCCTACCCCCCCCTCCCCCTGGGGTGTGGCAAGTTGTTCATTTTGCAGGGATGTTTTGGTACCGTAAATCGGGTGTTACCCTTCGGGACAGGTTGCAGGTGACAGGTTGCAGGCTACGGGTTGCTCGCTCAGGCGAGGCTCTGCCTAGAAACAAAAAAGCTCTGTGCGCGGTTGCGGACAGAGCTTCCCTGCCTTTACGGTAAGCAGTTTACGGAGGTAGATCAAGGAAAATCGAAGCGGCAGGCAGTACGGAAGTACTGAGCTAGTGCTTCCCTGGGCCGGCGCTTTCCAGTTTGGCTTCGGCCTCCGCCATCACTTCGTTGGCGTGGGCGTATTTCTCGGGGTCTTCGCCGGCTTCGTTCCACAGCTTCTGCCCGCGCTGCAGTTGTTCCTGCGCCGCGCCGGTATCCACCTCTTCCGGCTTCTCGGCTTCTTCAGCCAGAATGGTTACGCGATCCGGCAGCACCTCGACGAAGCCGCGGGCCACCACATAACGCTGGACTGACTCCTGACCGCGTGCCTCACCTCCGTGTAGCCGCACTTCGCCGGCTCCGATTTCGGAGAGCAGCGGCGCGGCGCCGTAGAGCACCTCGAAATAGCCGTTCTTGCCCGGAACCTCCACGGCCTCGACCGTCTGATCGACGAGGATGCGATCGGGGACAACGAGCCGGACTTTGAGCTGGTCAGCCATTATTTTGTAGACGCCCTCAGTTTTTCCGCCTCAACCAGAACTTCTTCGATCGTGCCGCGCATATAGAAGGCCTGTTCGGGAACGTCGTCGTGCTTGCCCTCGATGACTTCCTTGAAGCTGCGCACCGTATCGGCAATCTTGCAGTACTTGCCGGGGATGCCAGTGAACTGTTCAGCCACGTGGAAGGGCTGGGAGAGGAATTTCTGCACCTTGCGGGCGCGCGCGACGGTGATTTTGTCCTCTTCGGAAAGCTCGTCGATGCCGAGAATCGCGATGATGTCCTGCAAATCTTTATAACGTTGCAGAATGCGCTTCACGCCTTGCGCGACGTCGTAGTGCTCCTGCCCAACGACGCGGGCGGTGAGGATGCGCGAGGTCGATGCCAGCGGATCGACGGCGGGATAGATGCCGAGTTCCGATAATGGGCGCGAAAGCACCGTGGTCGCATCGAGGTGAGCGAAGGTCGTGGCCGGCGCGGGATCGGTGAGGTCGTCGGCGGGCACATACACTGCCTGCACCGAGGTGACGGAGCCGCGCTTGGTGGAAGTGATGCGCTCCTGCAGTTCGCCCATTTCCGTCGCCAGGTTCGGTTGGTAGCCGACTGCGGAAGGCATGCGGCCCAGCAGCGTAGAAACCTCAGAGCCCGCCTGGGTGAAGCGGAAAATGTTGTCGATGAAGAGCAGCGTGTCCGCGCCTTCCTCATCGCGGAAATACTCGGCGACGGTGAGGCCGGTGAGCGCCACGCGGAGGCGCGCGCCGGGCGGCTCGGTCATTTGGCCGTAGATAAGCGCGGCCTTCGACTTGGGCAAATCTTTCAGGTTGATGACGCCGGATTCCTGCATCTCCAGCCACAGGTCGTTGCCTTCGCGGGTGCGCTCACCCACGCCGGCAAACACGGAGAAGCCGCCGTGCTGCGAGGCGACGTTGTTGATCAGCTCCTGGATGATGACCGTCTTGCCGACGCCCGCGCCACCGAACAGGCCGGTTTTGCCGCCCTTGAGAAACGGCTGGATGAGGTCGATGACCTTGATGCCCGTTTCGAACATCTCCTCGTGCGTGGACTGCTCGTCGAACGCCGGAGCGGGATGGTGGATGGGCATGCGCTTCTTCGCGTTCACCGGGCCCAGATCGTCCACCGGCTCGCCGATGACATTGAGCACGCGTCCCAGCGTGGCTCGGCCCACCGGCACGGTAATGGGGCCGTTCTGGTCGATGGCCTTCATGCCGCGCACCATGCCTTCGGTGGCTTCCATGGCCACGCAACGCACACGCCCTTCGCCGAGATGCTGCTCGACTTCGAGGATGACGTTAATCGGGATGGGGACGGTGAAGCCGTCGCTGACGACGCGCAAGGCTTCGTAGATCGGGGGCATGGTGGCTTCTTCGAACTGCACGTCCACCGCGGGACCGGAAATCTGTACGACTCTGCCGATGTTTTCTGCCATATCTCTTTCGTTCTCGCTCTAGATGGCGGCTGCGCCGCTCACAATTTCGATAATTTCCTTGGTGATCGCTGCCTGACGAACACGGTTCATGGTCAGAGTCAGCGAATCGATCATGTCGGATGCGTTGTTGGTGGCCGAATCCATCGCGGTCATGCGCGCTGCGTGCTCGGCGGCGATGGACTCCAGCGTCGCGTGATAGATCTGCGAGGTCACGTAGCGCGGCAGCACGTCGGCGAAAATCTCCTGCGGCGGCTGTTCGTAGATGTAATCGACCTCAGCGGTGCCGAAATTCTTCGTTTCGTCTTCGAGCTGCTTCTGCGCGGCATCCGCCTCATGCGGATAGAGGCTGACGCCCGCCGACAGCGCAGCTTCCGCCGCGCGCTCGCGCTCTTCCAGCGTCGGCTCTTCCGCGCGTTCCACTTCATGAACGGTGAGCGAAAGAATGGGCAGGACGCGCTCGACGACCACCCGCTGCTGGATCACGGATTTGAATTCGTTGTAGACCAGATACGCCGCGTCAATCTCCTCGTGCGTGTAGAGAGCAATGATCTCGTCCGACACTTCGCGGATCGTGTCGTAGTGGATCTTTTCGAGCGCGGCTGGCGGCCCGGCCAGAACTTCGACCTGGCTGGTGCGTATGCGTTCGCGCCGCGGCGCCTCTTCTGTGGCCTCATTGAACTGCGCTGCCGGATAACGCCGCCGGAACAGATCGCGCCCTTTGCGGCCGATGGCCTCGATGTCGATTTCCTTGTCGCCGTTTTCGGCGATGAAGTTGGCCGCAGCCTTAAAGATGTTGGTGTTGAACGCGCCGGCAAATCCCTTGTCGCCGGAAACTACCACCAGCAGGATGCGCTTCTCCGGCCGCGTGAGCAGCAGCGGATGGCGGCACTCGCCCGTCTCGGGATCGAAAATTTCCGCGCGGCGCTTCAGCGATTCGAGCACGCTGGCCAGCATGGACGCATAGGGGCGCGCAGAGATCGCCCGCTCCTGCGCGCGACGCAGCTTAGCCGCCGAAACCATCTTCATGGCTTTGGTGATCTGCCGCGTGTTGCGCACGCTGCGGATGCGGCGCCGTAAATCGAGGACGTTGGCCATGGGTTAGTGCGCTGCCGCCACCGGCTGCTCGGCCTTCTGCTCCTGCTCCTTCTTCTTTTCGGGCTCAGCCGCTGGCGTGGCGGGGCTGCCCTTCGCCCCCTCCTGTTCGGAGAGGAAGTTCGCCTTGTACTCCTTGAGCGCCGCGTGGATGCGGTTGCGCAGATCGTCGTCGAGGGCTTTCTTCGTGGCGATGTCGTTGAGCAGCTGCGACTGCGCCGAATCCAGGTAGGGATACAGCCCATCCTCGAAGGCGCGAATCTGCTCGACCTGCAGGTCGTCCAGATAGCCCTGGGTTCCGGAGAAGAGAATGATCACCTGCTTCTCGGCCGTGAGCGGGTGGAATTGCGGCTGCTTCAACAGTTCGCTCAGACGCTTCCCGCGGTTGAGCTGGTTCTGCGTGATCTTGTCCAGGTCGCTGCCGAACTGGGAGAACGCGGCCAGCTCGCGGTACTGGGCGAGATCGAGCTTCAGCGTCGAGCCCACCTGCTTGATGGCCTTGATGGCCGCGGAGAATCCCACGCGCGAAACGGAGAGGCCAACATCAACCGCGGGGCGCTGGCCGGAGTTGAACAGGTCGGTTTGAAGGAAGATCTGGCCGTCGGTGATCGAAATAACGTTGGTCGGGATGTAGGCGGAAACGTCGCCGGCCTGGGTCTCGATGATGGGCAGCGCGGTGAGTGATCCGCCGCCGTTCTCATCGCTCAGTTTGGCGGCGCGCTCCAGAAGCCGGGAATGAAGATAGAAAACATCGCCCGGATAGGCTTCGCGGCCCGGCGGACGGCGCAGCAGCAGCGAAATCTCGCGATAGGCGATGGCGTGCTTGGAGAGATCGTCGTAGATGATGAGCGCGTGGCGACCCTTGTCGCGGAAATACTCGCCCATGGCGCAGGCCGCGTAAGGAGCGATATAGAGCATCGGCGCCGGTTCGGATGCCGACGCGGCCACCACGATGGTGTGCCCCATCGCGCCGTACTCGTCCAGGGTCTGCACCACACCCGCGATCGAGGAGCGCTTCTGGCCGATGGCGCAGTAGATGCAGATGAGGTCGTTTTTCTCGTTGTTGATGATGGAGTCGAGGGCGACAGCGGTTTTTCCCGTCTGGCGGTCGCCGATGATAAGCTCGCGCTGCCCACGGCCGATGGGAATCATCGAGTCGATGGCCTTGAGGCCGGTCATCATCGGCTCGCGCACCGGCTGCCGGGCGATGACGCCGGGGGCGAGCCGCTCCACGGGCAGCATGTCGCGGGTCTGGATTGGACCCTTATCGTCGATGGGCTGGCCGAGCGCATTCACCACACGGCCAATCATCGCGTCGCCCACCGGAACGCTGAGAATCTTGCCCGTGCGCTTGACCTGGTCGCCTTCGCGAATCTCGGTGTAGTCGCCGAGCAGCACGGAGCCCACCTGATCCTCTTCGAGGCTCATCGCCAGACCGGCGATATCGTGGGGGAACTCCAGCAACTCGCCGGCCATGACTTTGTCGAGCCCATGCAGGCGCGCGATGCCGTCGCCCAGGGTGATCACGGTGCCGACTTCGTCGACACGCATCTTCGCGTCGTAGTTGGCAATCTGCTCCTTGAGGAGCGCGGTTATTTCGTCTGCTTTGATCTGCGCCATGCTTTTCTGTTCCTGGTCTTTCTCTGCATCCTGTCTGATTTAGATTCGTTTCGCTGCACGAATCGATTCCTCTAGCTGGTGGTCAATTCTTCCCTCAGCCGATCCAGCCGTCCGCGCACCGAACCGTCATACACCGTGCTGCCCACCTGCACTACCGCCCCGCCCAGCAACGACTTGTCTTCTTCGAACTGCGCCTCCACTGTACCGCCGGTGAGCGCCGCGATTTGTTGCTCCAGTTCGGCTCTCTCCTGGGCGTCCAGCTTCCTCGCGGAGATCACCTTCGCTTCGGAAATTCCCAGCCGCTGGTTCACCTCGCGCCGGAACTCCGTAATAACGTCGTCCAGTCCCACGATGCGATCGTTCCGGATCAGCACCGCGATGAAGTTGCGCGTCTGCGGCGCCATTTTGAGCTTCGCATTCAGCTTGTCGAGCAATTCGATTTTCTGTACCAGCGGAAACGACGGATCGAGGAAAAATTCCCTTAGCTCATGGCTCTCATGCCATGCAGAGGCGAAGTCGCCCAGCTGCCGCTGAATGTCTTTTGCGTTCAGCTTCTGCTCGAAAACCACATCGGCGAAGGCGCGTGCGTAGCGGGAAACAAAGCTCGCCATTTATGCCTCCCCTCCCGAATCCTTGTTCAGCGACTTGCCAAATTCCCTCACCAGCGCGCGGTCGGTGTCCGTTGAAAGCTGAATTCTGCGCATCGCGTTGTCAATCGCGAGGTCGGCGGCAAATTTCTTCAGATCGCGCTGGGCCGCGGCCTGCGCTGCTCCGATCTCCTGCTCGGCGGAGGCGATGATGCGCTCCCGCTCGGTTTCGAGAGCCGCGTGAATGCGCTTCTCATCCGTGACGGATTCCTGCTCTACCTGGTGGCGGATCGCGTCAATTTCGGAATCGAGCCGCAGCAGCCGGGCTTCGACTTCGGCGAGCCGGCGGTTGGCATCGTCCGTGGCGAGTCTCGCGTCGATCAGCTCCTTCTGGAGGGTGTCCGACCGCTTGCGAAGCATCCCTGGGACCATTTTCCACAGGAAGAAGGCGATCGCGAGTATCAGGACCGCGGAGTTGAGATCTTCGAAAATCTGCGCGGCCGTTTCGGTCTTCACGTGGGCGATGCGCGCAATGGCCTTCACCACGCCGGAGTGGCGGTACTGCTCGACGTCGGAACTCGTCTCCGGCTCGTCCATATGCTCGCCGCCGGCTTGGGACTTTGCCTGCGTCGCTGCGGGAGCGTTGCTGGTCGCCTGGGCATGCAGCTGCACCGCCGCGCTGAACAGCAGGGCAGCAAAAAGCGCCGCGCTCAGGAATCGGGTGAGGGTCTTCACTGCGAACTCTCCGCAGCCGCTCCGGGAAGAACCGCGGCAAGAACCTGAGCCGCCAACTGGCTGGCGGACGCCTCGATCTGCCGACGGGCATCCAGGCACTGGGCTTGCAAAGCATCCTGCGCCGCCTGAACACGCTGCTGGGCAAGCTGGCGGGCCGTTGTCAGAGCGGATTCCCGCTCGGCGTTCCATTGCTGGATGCGCTGCTCCCGGCGGCGGAAGATCTCGGATCGGGCGGCCCGCAGTTTTGCCTCGTATTCCTGGGACCGGACGTCGGCCTGGACGATTGCCTGGCGCGACTTTTCCAGCGCCCCGGAGGTCCGTTTTTCCCTCTCCGCGCGGGTCTCCATCAGGCGGCCGAAGAGGATGTAGCGATAGGCCAAAACCAACGTAATGAAAAGGATCAGGGTCGGTATCGCACCGAGCGCAAGTTCACCAAGTTGTTGCAGCAATACATTCATGGATTGGCCGGCGGTGGCAGTCGGAAACGACTGAGAAGGCTCAGGTGGAACTCTTGGTTCTAACAGAGGCAAAAAAACCGTGTCAAATGACGAAAGACACTTACTTTTACGCCCCGGACTCTCCGTTCCAGCCTACACGTTCCGACCTGGAGGACGCACCTGAAAAATCATCATCTGAGCCCTTGACCTCGGCTGGTTCCGGCGTATTATGGAAATACCACCTCGACCCGGATCAGGGTCGGCGAACCGGGTGATCGGAGATACCCACCACTCTCCATCATCCGGTTTGTCATTTCCGGAACAAATTTGCTAACGCGCTGCCTGCCGGAATCGCCGATAACGGCCCAGCAGCGAGGCGGGTCCGGTTACCATCATGCGCACCAGATTTCCTTCGTACTCGCGTTCGCGGATTACCGCTCCTGCCTCCAGCGCCGCCAGGACTTCTCCCTCCGATTGCGGAATCTGAAACCGCTGTTCGAGGATCGGATCCTGCACCAGTTCTTCATCCAGCCGCTCCATCAGCGTTTCGAGTCCGATGCGCTCGATGGCGGAGATCGCGATGGCTCCCCCCGCGCCAGCCGCCAGCGCTGCGCGTTCCTCCTCGCTCAACAGGTCGACCTTGTTCAGGACCTCAACGCGCGGCTTGGCGAGGACGTCCAGCTCGCCCAGCACTTTCTCCACTTCAGCTTTGTGCTCGTCGCGCATCGGGCTCGACGCGTCACGCACATGAACGAGAACCTCGGCCTTTCGCACTTCTTCCAGCGTTGCGCGGAATGAGGTGACCAGCGTGTGCGGCAGATCCCGGATGAATCCGACCGTGTCCGACAGCAGCACTTTTCTGCGGCTGGGAAGCTGAATCGCGCTGAGCTTGGGATCGAGTGTGGCGAACATGCGCGCCGATTCGAGGACTCCCGCACGCGTGATGGCATTGAACAGCGTGCTCTTGCCGGCATTGGTATAGCCCACCAGCGCGACCGTCGGCACCGGCACTGACTCGCGCCGCTGGCGCTGCTGCGTGCGGATCCGCCGCACCGCTTCGAGTTCTTTGCGGAGCTGGAGCACGCGCCGCTGAATGCGCCGCCTGTCCGTTTCCAGTTGCGTCTCACCGGGGCCGCGGGTGCCAATGCCGCCGCCCAGCTGCGACATGGCCTTGCCGCGTCCGGTCAGCCGCGGCAGCATGTACTCCAGCTGCGCCAGCTCCACCTGTAGCTGGCCCTCGCGCGTCCGTGCATGCCGCGCAAAAATGTCCAGGATCAGCTGCGTCCGGTCGATGACTCTGCAGGGCAGAGCAGCCTCCAGGTTGCGCAACTGGGTGGGACTCAAATCATGGTCGACGATCGCAACGTCCGCCTGGACAGAGGCCGCGATCCCGGAAATCTCTTCGACCTTACCGCTGCCCACCAGGGTCGCGGGATCGGCTTTGGGACGATGCTGCTCCACTTCGGCCGCAACGCTGGCTCCGGCGCTGATCACCAGCTCGCGGAATTCCGCCCGATGCGAGTCTTCTTCGTGGAGGGCCGGGTGCAGCGCTGGAGTCGATGCGACCGCATTGCGTGCCTGCGCAGCGCCGCGAGTCAGGCCTTTCCTCTGCGGTCCGATGACGACCGTGACCAGCAATGCCCGTTCCGCGGTTGTACCGGTCGCGTTTACTGGCATCGCATTGCGTCGCGCCTGTTTTCCGGTCCCGTCAGGAGCCGGACGCCTCCTGCACCGCCTGCGGCGGTGGGATGGCAACAGGTCCTGCCTGCGCGGCATGCGGCGGACGATGTTCTCCGTGCAGTACCGAGCGCGTGCTGACCACGGTTGAGATGGCGTGTTTGAAAATCAGCTGCTCCTGGCTGTTGTTCTCCAGCAGCACCGAATACTTGTCGAAGGAGCGGATCTTTCCGGTGAGCTTCACACCGCTGACCAGATAAATCGTAATCGGGGTCTTGTCTTTGCGAACGGTGTTCAGGAATGTGTCCTGAATGTTCTGCGCCGGCTTGTTTTCCATGAGCCGATCTCCTTTGCCCTTTTTGATTTGACTCGACGGTGAAACTGCAACAGAAAAAACTGCAGCGAAGCCGAAATGGTGGCGCCGCACCCACCGTCAAGGTGTGCTATCAAGATACGGGTTTGCCGCCGGTTTTCGCAACTTCCGGCCTGCTCAGGGGAATAGTGCGAGCGGCTGCGCGGTCCCGCCGATGTGGATCTCGGATTCCGGACCCGACCGCTCCGCGGAAACGCCCTACTTGTGCCGCTTGCGATGCGATTTTTGACGATGCTCAGGGCTTCGGGTCACCGGCCGCCGCGCCGGCTGATCGCCGATCCGATGCACGACAACGCCATTGAGGCTAAAGCTTTCCGTCGCCGTGTCGCCCGGCTTCACCATCCCTGTCTGAGAATCGAGAGCAGGCTGATCTCCGACAGCGACGCGGAAGGAGAAGGTGGGTTCCTGATTATTGGGAGCCGCCTGGGTTGCCGTCACCGGCAGATAGCCGTCCAGATTGCGCTCCCGGTACGCCGTCTCGTAGCGGTGCTTCCTCGTGTTCCAGGTGTAAACCCGCACCTGATCGAAGTCGTAGGGCAGGCCGTCTTTGTACGGCGCGAGCACGGCAACGTATTCGGGCACCTGATTGCCAGGCACGTTCGCGCCGGGATCCGTCACCTTGCGCAGAACGTAGGCGCCCACAATTTTCTGCCCCTCCGCCAGCCCGGCGATCGCGTCGGGCGCGTCCTCATCGAGGGTGCGAGCGCGCACCCAGCCTACGTGACCGGCGCTGTCCCGGATCAGCCAGTAGTCCTCGAGATCAGGTGGTGGCGGCGGCTGCTGCGGGCCGTTCGCCCGGCTTACCGGCTTCTCCACCGGCATCGGCAGAGCCTGCGGAGCTTCTGGCTTAGGCACGGAAGCGCGCATCAGCAACTGCAGTTTGTCATTTTCCGGCAGCAGGTAGAAGCGGTCCGAGGTCCTTCCGGGAGCGTCGCGGAGCCAGTAATCGTCCCGCAAAACCGCGGTGGCCACCACGGGATCGTTCGCATTGTTCGTTTCCAGCGCGGTGAACTTGTCGTAGATCTGCTGGTCGATCACGCCGTGATCCTCGATCCAGCCCACCTCGCCTTTTTCGGTTTTCACTTTGAGGAATCGACGGCCGTGTTCGACCACCTGCAGCCGCTGCCCGTTGGCGACCTCCGCCACGCGGTTGCTGACGGCAGCCACGCGATCGCGCAGGTAGGTGCCCCTGGCCCAGACATAAACGTATTCATGAGGTTCGTGGGGGACGAAGCGCCCGCAACCCACAGTCAGGGCAAGTCCGGCCAGCAGGAGCCCAGGGAGCAATCCGGCAATGAGTCGTCGCGAAAAGGGAGAGGAATTCAGCATTGCAGCAGGCTTTCGGCCCGTCTTTTGATGGTGCGGGTTATCAAAAGGATACATCCATCGGGACGGACACCGAGCTTAGCCGAAAGTTGCAGACGTTACTTCCAGTGTTCGAGCGCTCAGACTTGCGTAGCTGGCGTTCGATACGTCGCCGCTTCTCGCTGGCTTTTCGCTCGCCTTTTGCTCGCTCCTGGTCCTTCTGCTCACTGCGGCTTGGGCGTCAGCCGCACAAACCTGGGCGCCAGCTCTTCCCATTTCGACAGCAGCCAGTACGCGCGCGTGCTCGCCGTCTTCTCGCCATGCAGCTGCACCAACCCCTGGATGCTCTCCTTCGCCTCGGCATCCAGAGTGTCGTACGGTTCCGGCGTCAGGAACCCTGCGTGGTATTTCTGCCTGGAGAGAAAACTTCCATCCTCGTCGAAGACCCAGGCTTCGCCGCCGGTCATGCCTGCGCCGAAGTTCATCCCCGTCGCACCCAGCAC
>JBAVUB010000289.1:0-6160 GCA_049696575.1 Acidobacteriaceae bacterium
GAGAAAGGGGACGAAACGAGGATGATCGATGAGGGTTCCCAGCCGGGAGGGTCCGGCCACCAGCTACCGGCTCCTGGCCGTCTGGCTGCTGGCCGCTGGCTGCTGGCTGCTGGCCGCTGGCCGCTCCCGAAGGGTAATACCCGCCGAACGGTACCCAAGCAAGCCTGAAAAATAAGGACTTGCCAGACCCCCTGGGGGGAGGGGGGTGGGATAGGAGTGGTCGAACGATGAGAAAGGGGTCGAACGCGATGTTCTCGATAGGCTTGGAGCGGATCAATCGGCGGTCGCACCTGGAGCCAGGAGAAGACTTGTCCACGCGCTACCGGCTACAGGCTACCGGCTACAGGCTACAGGCTCCCACCCCTTCTCAGTACGCCTGCAACGGCTCAATCGGCAGCCGCACCTGGAAACACGTCTCGCCCGGCTTCGACTGCACGTGAATAAACCCGCGATGCTGTCGCACAATCCGTTGCGCCGTATCGAGCCCGAGCCCCAATCCGCTTCCCGGAGCCTTGGTCGTGAAGAACGGCTCGAAAATCCGAGCCTGAATGTCCTCCGGAATTCCCGGACCGTTGTCCCAGATCTCCGTCACCAGAAATTCACCGGAGAGCTGCACGCTCAGCGTTAGTTTCCCCTTGTTGTGCATCGCGTCCAGCGCGTTTTCCAGCAGCGCCATCCAAACCTGGTTCAGCTCGCTCGCGTACGCCGAGATGCGCGGCAAATCCGCAGCATAACGCCGTTCGACCGTCACCTTATCCAGTCGCGACTGCAGCATCGCCAGCGTCGTCTCCAGCGACTGCCGAATGTCGACTTCCTGAATCGGCGCCTGATCCATCCACGAATAATCCTTCACCGCGCCGATCAGATCGAAGATTCGCTTCGTCGAGTCGACCATCGCCTGCGCCATGCGCTCCGTGCGTCCCGACGACGCAAACTGCGACAGCACCACCTCGAGATGATTGCCGCCCAACAACTCCGCCAGCTCGTCAAGATTCTCCGTTGTGATGCCCAGCTCCGCGAGGTCTGGCACGATCTGCCGGCTCTTCTCCACGCCATGATCGCGCAGCCACCGCTCCAGATGATCCTCGCGCTGCGCCTGCGTCACCGAGTCAGCCGGCCGCTTCTTCGCCTGTCCCACCATGCGATCGCGCCACGCGCGAATCCGCTCCAGATGCGCATCGTCGAGGCACAATCCGCCCAGCAGGAACTTCTGATGCCCGTAAGTCTGCAGCTCTTCGATCATTCCCGACGCTGCCCTCTGCGCCGCCGAAGCCGGATTGTTCAGCTCGTGCGCCAGATTGCCCGCCAGCTTGCCCAGCGCGTTCAGCTTCTCCGTCTGCTGCTCGAGCCGCGTCATCTCCCGAACGCGATCCAGCAGGATCGACACGCTCCGCTGCGCCATCGACGGAATCGCCTCCAGCATCTCTGGGAACAACGCGCGATCGATCTGCAGCGCCCACAAATCCGATGCCGCAAATCCCTGGCCGCCGTGCGTCTTCATCCGCGAGAAGGGAAGCAGTCCCGTAATCTGTCCGGCGCGCCCGATAAACAGCGCCAGACCGCCCTGCGACCGGCGCACGTGCGCCTCGCCTCGCAGGATGATCCACATCTTCGTTGCCGGCTCTCCCTCGCGAAACAGCGGCGTTCCCGTAGGCGCAGAAACCTCCTCCGCATGCGTCGCCAGCCATTCGAGCTCGCTGTCCGTCAGCCCATGCAGCGCCGCCACGCGCCTCAGCGCGTCCACAATCTCAGGCAGCGGAGTCTTCCGGGTTTCCTCCGCGAGAGCCGCGGTTGGAACCGCCAAATCGGTCGCAGTCGATGACTCCATGAGCCCTCCTATCATCGATGCTAAACGAACAGGTCAGGGCCCGCTTGCGAGGCCGATGATTAATTTGCGTGCGGCCGCAGCATCTCCGACTGCCGCAGCGGCGTCTTGTCGATCACCGTGTTCAGCCGGTCCGTACTCACCGGAGCCGCCGTCCGCAGAATCACGCTGCCGTCCTCATCGAGCAGCAGAACCGCAAAACCTCCCGCTGCGACATGAAACTGGACCCGCACCGCGGCCATTGTCTTTGCATCCAGGATCGTATACGGCGCATCCGCCGGCGTCGTCACTTGCCGCCCATCCGGAACGATCGGCGTATACAGCACAAACCGGTCCATCATGTCGTCCGCCGCCTGATCCAGCAGGCTCACCTGCCGCCGCAAGCGCGCATCGTCGCCATTCGGGCTGAAAACCAGCAGCGGCCGATAGCACCCCTTCATCGCCGCCAGCGACTTCGGCACCACCGCACATGTGGGACGAGCCTGAGCATAACCTGCGGTGCCCGCAAGGACCATAACCACTGCGCCGATCAAAAGCCGTCCACTCATCGATCTCGCTTCACCAAAACGCGCGGCGCCAGAAACCGTCACTTGTAACCCGTAACCCTGCAACCTGACTTCAGGCGGTCACCGGCTCTGTCTCCGTCGCCGGCTGCGGCACGCCGTCCTTCACCACCACCGGATCGAGGAACGGCATCGCCGCCCGTAGCTGCGCGCCCACCTCTTCCACTTGCAGACCGGCTTCCCTTTTCCGCATCTCGGTGAAGTTCTTCCGACCCGTCTTATTCTCTTCGATCCATTTCTTCGCGAACGTGCCGTTCTGAATCTCCGTCAGCAGCTTCTTCATCTCCGCCCGCGTTTCGTCCGTCACAATCCTCGGACCAGCTGTGTAATCTCCATATTCCGCCGTATCGGAAATGGAATACCGCATGTACGCAAGCCCGCCGCGATACATCAGGTCCACGATCAGCTTCAGCTCATGCAGGCATTCGAAGTACGCAATCTCCGGCTGATAACCCGCCGCAACCAGCGTGTCGAAACCAGCCTTGACCAGCGCCGACGTTCCACCGCACAACACCGCCTGTTCGCCGAACAGGTCCGTCTCCGTCTCCTCGGCAAAGGTCGTCTCCAGCACGCCGCCGCGCGTTCCGCCAATCCCTTTGGCATACGAAAGCGCCAGCGCCTTCGCGCCGCCCGATGCATCCTGATGCACCGCGACCAGGCACGGAACTCCGCCGCCCTCGATGAACACCTCGCGGACGCGATGTCCCGGCCCTTTCGGCGCCACCATCGACACGTCCACTTCCGCCGGCGGCTGAATCGCCCCAAAGCGAATGTTGAACCCATGCCCGAACATGATCGTCTTGCCCTTCTTCATGTGCGGCGCGATTTCCTTCGCGTACGTCTCGCCCTGCGAATGATCCGGCGTCAGGATCATGATCACGTCGCCCCACGCCGCCGCGTCGCTCACGCTCGTCACCTGCAAGCCGGCCTTCTTCGCCTTCTCCACGGACTTGCTCGTCGCCGGCAGTCCCACTCGCACCTCCACGCCCGAATCCTTCAGATTCAGCGCGTGCGCATGCCCCTGCGACCCATACCCAATCACAGCCACCTTCCTCTGCTGGATCAGCGACAAATCCGCGTCCTGATCGTGATACGTCTTGGCCATTATGTTTCCTTTTCTAATTGCAAGAATTTCCGTGCGAATAATGCCGAGCTGGCTAGTCTTCCTGTGCCCTGTGCCCTGTGCCTTCTAATCCGTAAACTCTAATCCCTAAATCCTGCTTCTTCCGCCATCAGCACATCGCTCGCGCTGCCCACTTCTTCGGCCTTCAACTCATCCGCCGTCTCCAAACCCGGCACCCGCATCGCCTCCAGCACCCGGCTCGTATGCTGCCCGCGCCGCATCACCATCCGTCCCGTGCGCGAAATCTCGAGGATCCGATCGCCGTTCTCGTTCAGCACCTGGATCAGCCCCTCGATCTTGCTCTCCACGCCCGTAATCTCGATCATCATCGACTCTGGCGCCAGATCCACAATCCGCGCTCGGAAAACTTCCACCAACTCGAACACCATCGACCGCGTCTTTGGTGTCGCCGCCACTTTGATCAGCGCCAGCTCCCGCGCCACGTGCGACAACTGACCGACGTCGTCGACTTGCAGCACATTCTCCAGTTTATAGAGACTCGCCGCGATCCGGTGCCCCGCCGTGGGCGACGCATCGCAGACAATCGTCATCCGCGAAACTCCCACCCGCTCCGAATGCCCCACCGTCAACGACACAATGTTGATGTTCAGCCGCCGAAAGAGCGACGCCACCCGCGTCAGCACGCCCGGCTTGTCTTCCACCAGTGCAACAAATGTGTGCAGCATCGTGCGCCTCTCCTAATCGTGTGCCGTCTCAACCAACGGATTCATCTCCGGCCGCCGAATCATCTCATGCAGCGCCGACCCTGCGGGAATCATCGGATACACCGAGTCTTCCTTCTCCACCAGGAAATTAATGACGAACGGCCCCGGGTGCTTCCGCGCTTCTTCAACTGCGGGAAGAACTTCAGAACGTTTGCTGACGGAGAGTCCGCGAATCCCGTGCGCCTCCGCCAATTTCACAAAATCCGGACTCAGCAGCGGCGTCGACTGGTAATTCTTCTCGTAGAAAAACTCCTGCCACTGCCGCACCATCCCCAAATACCCGTTGTTCACCACGGCGATGTTCAGGTCCAGTTCTTCCTGCGCCGCCGTCGACAACTCCGCCGCCGTCATCTGGAAGCCGCCGTCCCCGGCGATCACCCACACTTCCTTATCCGGACACGCGATTTTGGCCCCAATCGCCGCCGGCAGCGCAAACCCCATCGTCCCCAAACCGCCCGAGGTGATCAGCGTCCGTGGCTCATCGTGCTTGTAATACTGTGCTTCCCACATCTGGTGCTGCCCAACGTCGGTGACGACAATCGCCTTGCCCCCGGTCGCGCGCCACAAATCGTGCATCACATGCGCCGCATACAAATGCCCGCTGTCCGGCAAATTCCTGATGTCGCGCACCGCGCACTCGCCCTTGCTCGTCTCAATCTCCTTCACCCACGCGCTCTCGCCTTTTGCGTCGCGCGGTGGAAGATGCGGCAGCAGCGCCTCCAGCGCCTCCTTCAAATCCCCGATCAGCGCCACATCCGCCTTCACGTTCTTGTTGATCTCCGCTGGATCCACCTCGATGTGAATCTTCTTCGCTTTCGGCGCGTAGGTCGCCAGCGTTCCCGTTACGCGATCGTCAAACCGCATCCCGCACGCGATCAGCAAGTCCGATTGCTGGATCGCATGATTCACCCACGCCTCGCCGTGCATGCCCATCATGCCCAGCGACAGTGGATGCGACGCCGGAAATCCGCCCAGCCCCAGCAGCGTCGATGCCACCGGAATCCGCATCCTCTCGGCCAGCGTCCGCACCTGCGCATACGCGCCCGACTGCAGCACCCCGTGCCCCGCCAGAATCACCGGCTTCTTCGCATTCCGGATCAGCTCCGCCGCCTGCAAAATCGACGCCGACTCGGTCTTCAGCATCGGATGTGGGCGATGCGGCCTCGGCACTGCCGCTGCAAAATCGAACTCTGCTGACGCCTGCTGCGCATCCTTGGTGATGTCCACCAGCACCGGTCCTGGCCGCCCCGACTTCGCCACCAAAAACGCCTCGCGAATCACCGACGCCACATCTTCGGCGCGCGTCACTACGTAATTGTGTTTGGTCACCGGCAGCGTGATGCCCGTGATGTCCACTTCCTGGAACGCATCTGTCCCCAGCACCTTGCTCGACACCTGACCCGTGATGCACACCATGGGAACAGAATCGAGCATCGCCGTCGCAATCCCCGTCACCAGATTCGTCGCGCCCGGCCCCGACGTCGCCACCGCCACGCCCACCCTGCCCGACGCCCGCGCGTACCCATCGGCCATGTGCGCCGCGCCCTGCTCATGCCGGACCAGAACGTGACGAATCGGAAATTTCCGCAGCGCATCGTACGCCGGCAAAATCGCTCCGCCCGGATACCCAAACACCACATCGACGCCCTCACCCTCCAGCGTCGCCCAGATGATCTCCGCCCCCGTCAGCCGCGTTGTACTCGCCGCAGAAGCATCAGCGGCATGACTCGCGTTCTGATTTGTTGCTCTACCCTTGGCAGCCATCGTGTCCCCTTCCCAGTCTGCTGTACCCTGTACCCTGTTAGTTCGTCACAGCCCCGGTTGCCGCCGACGAAACCGAATCGGCATATTTCCGAAACACTCCCCGCGCAAACCGCGGCGTCGGCTTCTTCCACTCCTTCAAACGCGCCGCAATCTCTTTCTC
>JBAVUB010000290.1:0-7157 GCA_049696575.1 Acidobacteriaceae bacterium
CCCCAGAGCAGCACCGCCTCCACTCGTGCGCCCGGCGCGCCGCGCAACCAGATGTGGCCCGCATATCGCTTGCCCTGGACCACAGCAAGACCCGTTTGCCGGATGCCATGCGGTGTGGTGGCGTCGAGCGCGATGCGCGGGCTCTCGTCGCCGACGAATGGATGATCCTTGTCCATCGTGACCACGTCATCGGGCCCCACCGGACGCCACTTCCGCAACTGCATGCCTCGAAAACCAGCCCGCGGGGTTTCTTCCTCCGGTTTCGAGTTGATCGCGAAGTAGAACTTGCGGTCGTCCAGCATCTCCGACCACAGGCTGCGGTAGATCAGCGACCCGATGTGCTCGATGAACATCCCATATTCGTATTTCGATACGGGGGCGCCGGTTTGGCTCGCATCGATGTTGACCACCAGCCGTTCCGGAACACCAGGGGCGGCCTGCTGAGCCATCACGCCCGCTGCCACAAACCCAACCACACAGGCCGCCAGGACCAACCGCGCGATCTCTTTTTTCATGGAGTTTTCCCTCGTCAAGCCGCCGGTAATCGTTTTCCCACAGCGGGCTCGGCTTTTTGACTTTGACAACCGAAGACCCACCCTTCCAGCCAAAAGGCATACTACCTCACCCTTGCGTGAGTGGACTTGACCATACTCCGCCTCGCCAACTGGCTATGCCCATTCCTCACAATTGGCTATGGCCACTTGCCATCCAACCTCGTCAAACTACTAACCAGTTGTTCGAGGAGTGTGAAACATGAGAACCCCAGGTCTCTTCCCCAAACTCTCTCTCGCCGCCGCCGTTTTGTTGCTGCTTCAAGCCCCGTTCGCCCGCGCCGCTTCTCTGTCCCAGGCCTCGCCCTCCACCATGGCGCTCTCGTCCCTCCCACCCGTTGAACGCGGCGACCTGCTCATGATCCATCAGCAATATCTCGCCGCCATCGATGCCTATCGCCAGGCACCCACGGACGCGGAAACCCTCAACAAGATGGGCATTGCCTACCATCACCTCTTCGCGATCGACGAAGCGCGCAAGAGCTACGAGAAAGCCCTCCTCATTCGCCCCGATTATCCCGAGGCCATCAATAATCTCGGCGCCGCGGATTTCAGCCAGGGTGATTACAAGAAGGCCATTCGCCTCTACCGTAAAGCCCTCAAGCTGATGCCCCACTCCGCCGTCATCGCCGCCAATCTCGGCACCGCCTATTTCGCTCGCGGCAAATATGACAACGGCCTCGAGGCCTACCAGACTGCCTTTCGCATCGATCCCACCGTCTTTGACGCCAATTCGCCCGCGATTATCCAGGGGCCGGCCAATCCCGGGGAACGCGCCCATCAGGACTTCTGCATCGCTGAGCTCTTTGCCGAAGCCGGCAAGGACAGCCTCGCCCTTGACTATCTGCGCCGCGCCCTCGACGCCGGCTTCAGAGATCGCAACCATATCCTCCAGGACACTGAACTCGCCCAGCTCCGCAAGACACCGGAGTTCGCCCAGCTCATGGCCGAAGAGAAGATCCGCTAAGCGGCCGCCGGATGCCGCCTGAGCCGTTCACTGCCATCGATTCACCCATCGGCCGGAGCCACAATCATTCCAGGGACTCCTCGGGCTCCGGCCTTTTTTTGCTTGCCCCCGCCGCGCATCATGACCACACCGCTGCTACCTTCGCCTGGACCGGCCGCTTCTTCCTCGGTCTCTCCTTCCTCGTTTTCGGTGCTCAGGAGCTCCGCTACGCGGGCTTTGTTCCCGATCTCGGCCTCGTGCCGTACGGCGCGCCCGCCCATCGCCTCTTTTCCTGGCTCGCCGGCGCTGTCCTGCTCCTTGCCGGCAGCGCCATTCTCACCGGCAAATACCAGCGCACCCTCACATTTCTCCTCGGCTTCGTCTTCCTTCTCGCCGCGTGTTCCCGATTTGCATTCCATATCCCCAGGCTGGTCACCAGCGTCAGCTATCGCACCGTCTTTTTCGAGCTCCTCGCCTGTGCCGCCGGTTCGTGGATGATCGCGAGCCTCCTGCCCGCTCACGATTCGCGCCTTCCTTCAGCCGCGATCGCGCAGAGTTTCGCCACCGTCGGGCTCTGGATCGTCGCCATCGCCAGCATTGTCTTCGGCATCGGCCACTTTCAGGTTCCTGCTTTTATAGCCTCCATCATTCCCCACTGGATCCCCTTCCGCCTCTTCCTCGCCTGGTGCACCGGCGTTGCCTTCGTCGCCGCCGGCCTCTCCATCGCCACACGCGTCCGGACGCGCCTCGGCGCCGCGCTCCTCGGCCTCATGTTTTTCCTCTGGGTTCTCATCGTCCACGCGCCGCGGATCGCGCACGCTCTGCACAACGGCGATGAGTGGAATTCCGGCTTCGTTTGCCTCACCATGGCGGGCTGCGCCCTGCTCGCCGCCGCCCTCGCCCCGCGCACTCGGACCCAATCTGTCGCACCGCTCTCAGAGGGATCCTAAGTATCCCGCCCGCCCTCACTCGCTCCCGTTCGCCAGCTTCAGCGGCTGCGTGATGCGCTCGTAGCAGCGCCGAAAATCGCGCGCTCCCTTGGCACGCGATTCATCGGCCGCTTCGCCATGAAATCCTTCGGAACATCCAGCGACCGCAGTCGCTCAAAGAATTCCTCCCAGTGCCTCGCGCCTGGGCGAGTGGAAAGCACAACATCGCCCGTCGCGTCGTTCTGCGTGGCGTACACGGTCTTCCCCGAGAAGCGAAATTCCGCGGGCAGCCGGACGGCTTGGCTGGCGCCATTCTTGAACAGTCGGACAATCTTCGTTCGTGGCATCGCTGGCTTCCTCCCGTCCTATATGATCGTACCGACTCTCCCGTCGCACTCACCTCTCCAGCCCCCAAAACTCACTCCCAATCACCCCTCCTCCCACCCCAGTAATTGCAACTTCGGTACTCCTGTACCGCTTTCGTCTCCGGTTGCGTCCAAAGGGTAACTCCCATCTTCCTTTTTGGGAGCTACAGTGGTACAGGTAGGTATGGATACCGTTCCCGCCTCCGCAATCCCCGCAACCCATCCCGCTCCCGCCGGGTTGCGTCCTTCTGCGGGCTTCGATCATCCAATCCTTATCAGCGTCAAAAGCCTTCGCAAGGAATACTCCACCGGCCACGGCCGGCTGATCCTTTTCGACGCGCTGAGCTTCGACATCGCCCAGGGCGACATGCTCGCCATCGTCGGCCAGTCCGGTGCCGGGAAGAGCACACTTTTGCACATGCTCGGCGCTCTTGATACCCCTTCCGCCGGGGACGTATACTGCGCCTCAACTCTGTTGCGTACTCTCTCACCCGGACAGGCCGCTACTTTTCGCAACCGCGAAGTCGGCTACGTCTGGCAGTTCCATTACCTCCTGCCGGAATTCACCGCGCTGGAGAACGTCGCGATGCCCCTGCTCGCCAGGGGTGTATCGAAGGCGGAAGCCTTCAGAAGCGCGGAGCACTGGTTGAACGAAGTTGAACTTGGGCGCAGGACCACGCATCGCGCCGGCGAACTCTCCGGCGGCGAGCAGCAGCGTGTCTCCATCGCCCGCGCCCTGGTCACGCAACCCAAAATCCTTCTCGCCGACGAACCCACCGGCGACCTCGACAGCCTCACCGCCGATATGGTCTTCTCGCTCATCGAACGCCTCCATCGGCAGCACCACCTCACCTCGGTCATCGTGACCCACAACATGGCCCTGGCGCGCCGCTGCACCAGGATTCTGCGGCTCGACAAAGGCATTTTGGACGAAGTTTCTCCGCTCGCCATCTAAGGCAACGGAGATTTGGAATTTGGGTTTGTAATAGCAGGAACGGGATCGGCGCCGATCGCTGGAAATGGATGGACTGGCGTTGACCTCGCAAGTGGGATGGATGCGGACGAACGCTCCAGCCTCAGGGCCGCCCGCGATTTTGGCCCCTCGCTTGTTGCCATGGGCGGCGGTTCGAGCTTCAGCAGTCTTGAAGCTCTCATGAACGAAGAGTCCCGATCCCCCGGGCCTGCCGGCGCAAAACGACTGGCATCCTGGACGGCAATCGGAGCCTCTCAGAGGAATCATGTTCGAACGCTATACAGAAAAAGCGCGGCGCGTCATCTTCTTCGCCCGGTATGAGGCCAGCCAGTTCGGCTCCCCCTACATCGAGACCGAGCATCTCCTGCTCGGGCTCCTGCGCGAAGACAAGGCACTCACCAACCGCTTTCTACGCTCGCACGCTTCGGTCGAATCCATCCGCAAACAAATTGAAGGCCACACCACCATCCGCGAGAAGGTCTCGACCTCTGTCGATCTGCCCCTCTCCAATGAATGCAAGCGTGTGCTCGCCTACGCCGCGGAAGAGGCCGAGCGCCTCTCCCACAAGCACATCGGCACCGAGCATCTGCTCCTCGGCCTCCTGCGCGAAGAAAAATGCTTCGCCTCCGAAATTCTCCACGAGCGCGGCCTGAAACTCCTCGCCGTGCGCGAAGAGCTCGCCCGCGCCACCCAGGAAAAAGCTCCGCAGCAGCAGCGCAACCGCGAATCGTCGCTGCTCGCAGAATTCTCCCGCGACCTCACCCAGGCCGCCATGGATTCCCAGCTCGATCCCCTCGTCGGCCGCGATTCCGAACTGGAGCGCGTCGTCCAGATCCTCTGCCGCCGCACCAAGAACAATCCCGTCCTCATTGGCGAGCCCGGTGTCGGCAAGACCGCCATCGTCGAGGGCCTCGCCCAGCGCATCTCCGACGGCGATGTTCCCAGCTTCCTCGCCGACAAGCGCGTCCTCGCTCTCGACCTTTCGCTCATCGTTGCCGGCACCAAATACCGCGGCCAGTTTGAAGAGCGCCTCAAGACCATCATGAAAGAGCTGATGGAGAATCAGAATTCCATCATCTTCATCGACGAGCTCCACACCCTGGTCGGCGCCGGCTCCGCCGAAGGCTCGCTCGACGCGGCCAACATCCTCAAGCCTGCGCTCTCCCGCGGCGAAATTCAGTGCATCGGCGCAACCACGCCCGCCGAATACCGCAAGTCCATCGAGAAAGACCGCTCCCTCGAGCGCCGCTTCCAGGCCGTCAAGGTCCCGCCGCCCAACGAAGAAGACGCCATCAAAATCATCAACGGCATCAAGGACCGCTACGAGAAGTTCCACGCCGTCAGCTACACCGACGAAGCCATCAACTTCGCAGTCGCGCACTCCAATCGCTACATCTCCGATCGCTTCCTCCCCGACAAGGCCATTGACCTGATCGATGAAGCGGGCGCCCGCGTGAAACTGCGCCAGACTTCCCTGCCCGAGGAAATCACCGAAGTCCAGAAGCGCATCAAGTTCATCGTCCATCGCATGGAGAACGCAATCGCGAACCACGAGTTCGAGAAGGCCCGCTTCTACTCCGACGAAGAACGCAAAGAACGCGACAACCTCCGCGCCCTCCGCGACAAGTACCACCTCGACGACTCCACCGCCGGCATCGTTGGCCGCGAAGACATCGAAGACGTGGTCAGCCGCTGGACCGGCGTCCCCGTCACCTCCATTAAGGAAGAAGAGACGCAGAAGCTCCTCCGCGTCGAAGAAGAGCTGCACAAGCGCGTCATC
The DNA here is from genome assembly GCA_049696575.1 of Acidobacteriaceae bacterium. GTDB lineage: Bacteria > Acidobacteriota > Terriglobia > Terriglobales > Acidobacteriaceae > Palsa-343. Next base: position 5,545 of record JBAVUB010000290.1, read on the forward strand.
AGCCAGGACAAATCCATCTCGGCTTTGGCGCGTGCGATCCGCCGCTCGCGCGCCGGACTCAAATCCCCGCACCGGCCCATCGGTTCCTTCTTGTTCCTCGGACCCACCGGCGTCGGCAAAACCGAAATGGCCCGCACCCTCGCCCAGTTCCTCTTCGGAAGCGAGAAATCTCTCATCCGCTTCGATATGTCGGAGTTCATGGAGAAGCACTCCGTCTCCAAACTCATTGGCTCGCCTCCGGGCTACGTCGGCTATGAGGAAGGCGGCCAGCTCACCGAGCGCGTCAAGCGTTCGCCCTACTCCGTCGTCCTTCTCGACGAAATCGAGAAAGCCCACGCCGACGTCTTCAACATCCTGCTCCAGGTCTTTGAAGACGGCCAGCTCACCGACGGTCTCGGGAATACGGTCGACTTCAAGAACACCATCATCATCATGACCTCCAACATCGGCGCTCGCCATCTCCAGCGCAAGCAGGGGCTGGGCTTCCAGAGCGACCGCGAAGACCTGGTCATGGAGAAGATCGAAGACCTCGTCAAGAACGAGGTCAAGCGCACCTTCAACCCCGAGTTCCTCAACCGCATCGACGAGATCATCCTCTTCCAGTCCCTCAACGATGCCGACCTGATCCAGATTCTCGAACTGCTCGTCCAGCAGCTCAACACCAACCTGGCGCAGAAGTCCATCACCATCGCTGTCAACGAAGACGCCAAGAAGTGGATCCTCGACAAAACCCTGGTCGACCGCACTTACGGCGCTCGCCCGCTGCGTCGTGCCCTCCAGCGCTACGTCGAAGACCCGCTCTCCGAGGCCCTCATCGCCGGCCACATCAACGAACGTCCCGCCTTCCTCGAGGTCTACCTCGACAACAACCAGCTCTTCTACCGCCCCATCGTCAAAGAAGGCGAAGAGAGGGTTGCAGAAGGTATTCTGCTGGTCAGCTAAACCAGTCTCACCGTCAAGCAAAAGGCTGCGGATCACTCCGCAGCCTTTTCATTGCCCGCCTTTCCCGGCCTTCTGCTAAACGCGCAGGATCTTCACGTCGTAGTTCGCCAGCCGCCGGTCCGACGTGATCAGCGTCAGTCCTTCCTCCATCGCCTGCGCGACGATGATGCGGTCGAAGGGATCGCGACGGTGCATTGGAAGCTGGGCCGCTGCCTCGGCGAACTTCGTCGTGACCGCAATTTCCAGAAAACCCGCTCTCGCTACAAATGCGGAAATCGATCCCGTCATCCGCAGCTTGCCCAGACTCTGCTTGATCGAGAGCTCCCACGCCGATGCCGCGCTGAAATATACCTCGTCCGCCGCATCCAGGTTCCCGATCACGGCCCTCGGAATCCGGCTCGGATCGAGGTTCAGCCACAACAGGACGTTGGAATCCAAAAGATAGCGCTCCCTCACCGGCGAACCTTCCGGCCCAGCAAAACCCCGAGCGGAATGTCCTTCTCAATATCCGGCGCAACATATGTCACGCCCATCAGATTCCGCCCGAACGCCAACGAGCGCTTCGTCTTCGCCCTGGGCAGACCCACCAGCCGCGCCATCGGCTTGCCTGCCTTTGCGATCACGATTTCCTCGCCCCCCGCAGCCCGCTCCACCAGATCGGAAAGATAGGT
>JBAVUB010000291.1:0-14085 GCA_049696575.1 Acidobacteriaceae bacterium
CGTTCACGCTGGGCAACTACACCTTCACGGTTCACTTCAAAGAGCCGGCGCCGATCTCAACGGGAGCGAAAGTTGAACCAGAAATTCCCGGCGCCCACGGCGGCCTCATCATTCAAATCGGCCAGGATGAGTTTCTGGTGGCAGGGACCGGAATGGTCATCACGTTTGGAACCCACGGCGAAACGGATCCTCTCGCGGGGATTTCTTCCCTCCGGCAAGGAAGTTTCGTGAACGGTATGTGGACGCCGGGCAGAGAGTTGAACGGAGACGACGACAATCAGGGACGCTCCCTGCGCATGCCCGCGGGAAAATTCACGATTCGGCGCGTTCGTTTGTATCACTACCATTAGCGCCGCTGGGCAACGCAAGAAAGCTGGGCGGCGTTATTCCTGCGAGTATTTGCCCGAGAAAGACGCGATACACTGTGTGCCACAGTTGACCCTTCCCCGTCCGAGGAAAATGAAGCGCCCATGATAAGAGCTCGCCGCGTGTGTGTTGCTTCTCCGGTGTTGGCTGCCTGCATTCTTTTCTCCTGCTTTCGACTGGGAGCTCAGACTACCGCCCCCGTGTCCCCCGCTGAAGCGCGGGCGGCGCGGGCATTTGAGCAAGCCAGGAAAGAGGGCCCGGCGGCACTGCGGATATTTTTGTACCGGATGCCGAAGGGCGCCGACCTGCACATGCATCTGGGCGGGGCGGTGTATGCCGAGACGTTCATCCGCGAGGCGGGCGAAGACGGGATTTGCGTGGACGCGGTGCGGCTGAAGATGGATGCCGAGCATCACGCGCCGGATTGCCCGGCCGGTGAGCCGTCGGCGAAGGATGTTCCCGCAAACCAGCATCTCTATGACGAGTTGATCGACGCATTCTCGATGCGGACGTTTGTGCCGGTGACCGGCGAGTCGGGGCACGATCATTTCTTCGATACGTTTGGGCGGTTTGGCGACGACAAGCGATTCACCGGGGAGTGGATCGACGAAGTGGCATCGCGGGCGGCGGCTCAGAACGAGCAGTATCTGGAGCTGATGCAGACGCCGGGATTCAAGCCCGCGGCGGCGGCCGCGACGCGCATCGGCTGGGGCAACGGGACTCGGCTAAAGACCGCTCTGCTGGCCGATGACGGATTTCGAGCCAATGTGGGGAGCGCACGCGAGGAGTACGCCGAGGCGCTGCGGAAGCGGAACGAAATCGAGCATTGCGGGCAGGCGGACGCGCGACCGGGGTGCGGGGTGACGGTGCGTTTCCTGTTTCAGGTGCTGCGCGGGTTTCCGCCCCAGCAGGTTTTTGCGCAAACCCTGCTGGGGTTCGAGGTTGCTTCTGCTGATCCCGATGTAGTGGGAATTAATTTTGTAATGCCCGAGGACGGGTATATTTCGATGCGGGATTACGCGTTGCAGATGAGGATGCTGGATTTTCTGCACGGGCAGTATCCGAAGGTACACATCACGCTGCATGCGGGCGAGCTGGTGGAGGGAATGGTGCCGCCGGACGGGCTGAAGTTTCACATCCGCATGGCAGTGGAAGAGGGGCACGCGGAGCGAATCGGGCACGGCGTCGACGTGATGTCCGAAGACCGGCCGTGGGAACTGATGAAGGAGATGGCGGACCGGCACACGATGGTTGAGGTGAACCTGACGAGCAATGACGTGATCCTGAATGTGAAGGGGAGCGATCATCCGTTCATGCTGTATCGCAGGGCGGGGGTGCCAGTGGCGCTGTCGACGGACGATGAGGGCGTGTCGCGGATCGATCTGACGCACGAATATGTGCGCGCGGCGGATACCTATTCGTTGAGCTACCACGATTTGAAGCTGCTGGTGCGAACATCGATCGAACACAGCTTTCTGCCCGGGGACAGTTTGTGGGAGCGCGTGACGCCGGAGAGGCTGGAAACCCCGGTCGCGCCGTGCCGAGGTCAGCTGGGCGCGGAAGCGCCTGCAGGAGAATGCGCGACGCTGGTGCGCGGTAGCGAGAAGGCGCTCCAGGAGTGGGAGCTGGAGCGCAGATTCCACATATTCGAGGCGCGCTTCTGAGCGAGACAGCGACCAACGCGCGATGAGAATCGTTTTTTCGACCTATGGCACATTTGGCGATGTGAATCCTCTCATCGCCCTGTCTCTGGAACTGAAGCGGCGCGGGCATCGGCCCGTGCTGGCGGTGCCGGAAATGTTTCGGCCGAAGATCGATCCGCTGGGAATCGAGTTTGCGCCGGTGCGGCCGGAGCAGGACCCCAACGACACGCGGCTGATCGCGATGATCTACGACATCAAGCATGGGACGGAAACGGGGCTGCGGACATTTCTCTTCCCTGCCCTGCGGGAGAGCTACGCAGATCTGCTGGCTGCCGTACAGGCGGTGGGTGGCGCGGACCTGCTGGTGACGGGCGAGCTCGCCTACGCGGGCCCGCTTGTCGCGGAGAAGACGGGCGTGCCGTGGGCCTCGTATGTGCTGGCGCCGTTTTCGTTTTTTTCGGGATACGATCCGCCGGTGCTGCCGCCGTATCCGACGCTGGCAAAGATTCAGGGTGCGGTGCCTGAGCTGGGACACGTCGTGGCGCGCTTCGCCAGGTTTGTGACGCGAAAATGGCCCGAGCCGGTGTATGCGCTCCGTCGCGAGTTGGGATTGCCGCAGGGCAAGGATCCGATATTCGACGCAAAACACTCGGAGAGCCTGGTGCTGGCGCTCTACTCCTCGGTAATGGGCGCACCGCAGCCGGACTGGCCACCGTCAGCGAAGATTACCGGGTTCGCCTTTTACGATGGCACGGGGAACGAGGGACGGTTGCCGCCGGAGCTCGCAGCGTTTCTGGAGGCAGGACCGCCACCACTCGTGTTCACGCTGGGCTCGGCGGCCGTGATGCACGCTGGGGATTTCTATGAGCAGAGTGCGCAGGCGGCGGAAATTCTCGGGCAGCGCGCGGTGTTGCTGATTGGGGCGGACGATCGGAATCTGCCCAGGCGCAAGCTGCCGGAAACGATTTGCGTGGCGCGCTACGCGCCGTACTCGCAGATTTTTCCGCGAGCTTCGGTGATCATCCATCAGGCGGGAATTGGGACGACGGCGCAGGCTCTGCGCGCGGGAAGGCCGATGCTGGTGATGCCCTACAGTCACGATCAACCGGATAACGCGCGGCGGGTACGGCGATTGGGCGTGGCCGAAGTGCTGGGGCGGAAGAAGTACAGGGCAAAGCCGGCCGCGCGGTTGATCCAGCAATTGCTCTCGGACAATGCGTATTTGTCGTGTGCGAGCGCAGTGGCGGAGAAGATCGCTGCGGAGAATGGGGCCGTTGCAGCGTGCGACGCGCTGGAGGCCATGCCCAAACGACGCTAGGGCTGGGCCCGTTGCGCGGCCCAGACTGCAGCCTCGACACTTCTTCCATCGAGATAAAACGTTGAGAGGCCGAGCATGTCCGTGCGGTAGGTGCGGACGCGGGCGGCCTGAAGTTGCTCCAGGACCTCGTAACGTGGATGGCCGTAGAAATTGCGCCGGCCAACGGAAATCGCGGCCCAGGATGGCGAGACTGCGGCCAGGAAATCGGGGGTCGTCGAGGTGCGGCTCCCGTGGTGCCCGACTTTGAGGAAATCGGAGTGAAGACCGCCCTCGGCCAGCATGCGGCCTTCGCTCGGTGACTCCGCATCGCCTTCGAGAAGCGCTGTGGTGTCTCCGTAGCGCATTTGTAGCACCAGCGAGTCGTTATTACCGGGCGCGGTGGCGGGGTGATAGCCAGGCTCGGGCGCGAGGACGCGGATGCGGACGCCATCGAAAGCGAATATGTCACCGGCAGTGTGACGAATGATGCTGGTTTCGGTGCTGTGGGCTTCGGCGAGGACCGCGTCGTAGAGCGTTGAGTGGGGATTGATACCGATCCACAGTTCGCGCGGGCGGAAATTCGCGAGGACAGCAGACATTCCCCCGATGTGATCCGCGTGGGCATGGGTGATGGCGACCGCGTCGAGGCGGCGGATACCGCGCGACCACAGAACCGGCGAGACGACGTCCTCGCCCACATCGAAATTGGCAGCATGGGCGTTGGGGTCGATGGCATTGGGGCCACCAGCGCCCACAATGCCGCCCGCATCGATGAGGAGGGTTTTGCCGTGGGGAGTAACGACCAGAATGGAGTCCCCCTGGCCGACGTCGATAGTGGAGACTTCCAGGGTTGCGGCGCGGTGCATGATCGACCGCGGAAAGACTGTACCTGCGGCTGCGACAAGCAAGGCGGCAGCAGCGGCTGTCAGGGCGAGGCGCTTCAGGCGGATGAGCAGCAGGGCCGCCGCGCTGAGGGCAATGATGGCAGCGACGGCAAGCGGCGGCGGCGGGGGAATGCGGAGATCGCCGAGACGCATAGCGCCGAAAGCCAAAACGAGCGCGTGGACTCCGTGCAGGAGGAGCGCCACGGCCATCGCGACGACGGCGGCCACTTTAGGGAGAGTCAGGACCAGCAATAGAGTCAGGAGAGCGAGCGGCAGCAGAATTCCGAGCAGGGGCACGATAAAGATGTTGACGGGCAGAGCGAGAGCGGTGACGCGGTGGAAGTAAATGGCCATCGGGACAACCAGGAACAGCTCGATGGCAAGGGAGGTGGTAATGAGTTCGGCGATCAGCAGAAGGGTGCGAACGGCTTTGGGAAAGACGCGCAATGCGAGCCAGCTGCCGATAAGGGGCGGCATGGCTGTCGCGAACATCCGGATGCCCACACGAAATTGCGCGATGCGAGGCGGAAGTGAAGGGTCAACGGGAAGCAGCCAGGGATCGCGCGTAGCGTGAAGGAATGGACCGAAGGTTTTCTCAGCAACCGGAATCGCAATGCCCGCGACGGCGAGAACGGAAAGCAGCGTCATCTGAAAGCCGGCGTCGAGGATTGCTTTCGGGTTGGCGGCGAGCATGACGATGGCGGCGAACCCGATGGCGTTGAGCTGATGTCGTTCCCGCCACAGCATGCGGCCACAGAGATAGAGAGTGACCATGCAGAAAGCGCGCTGGACGGGCTGGCCGAAACCGGTAAAGAGCGCGTAGGCGAGCGAGAGGGCGATGGTCGCGAAGGATGCCGCAATGCGTGGCAGGCGGAGGCGGCGGGTGATCCAGAAGACCAAACCGGCAAAAATGGCGAGGTGCATGCCGGAAACGACGAGCAGGTGGAAGGAGCCGGTGCGCTCGAAGCCGACGCGCAGGCGGTGACCAAGAAGGGTGCGGTCGCCGGTAAGCATGGCGGTGAGCATCGCTGCGTCGTCGTGAGAAAGCCGGAGGAACCCGGGAATTCGCGAAGAGATGGGTTGATCGGCGAGACTGACGAGGCGTTCGCTGGCGGATTGCTGGATGGCATGGAGGCGACAGGAAAAGGTTGAGCGGCGATTTGTCACAACGACGGTTACATTGTCAGCGTGGCCGCTGCCGAGCGCCGCAATCGCCTGTTGGCGGAGCCACGCGGATGCGTCCCAGACCCCGGGGTCGAGGAAACGCTCCTCGGTATGCATGGCGACGGCGCCGTGAAGAGCCAGACCGCAAGCGAGTTTAGGAAATGCTGTGGCGGCGGGCGCATAGAGGGTCAGGCGAAGGCCTTCTGGCGAAGGGAGAGGTTGGCCATCGACCGCGGTCACCCGTAGGTCGATTTGCTGGCTGCGCTCGTGGCGGACGACCTCGGAGTAGGGCGCGAAGGTGTCAATGAGGCGGAGCGGGGTAGTGCGGATAATGAAGCCGTCGACGACGTGAGTCGTTTCGATGCCAAGGTGGCGTATGGAGGGAGTTGACGTCGGTGTTGCAAAGGCGATGCGCTCGAGCGGCGTGGTGGTAGGAGGACGCGGCTGGATCTCGGCGCAGAAGAACCCGAGCAGCGTGCAGAGTATTGTGGCGGCGAGTGCGGCTACGCGGATGGCGCTGAAGGCTGAAACGATCGCAACGGCGAAAAGCAGAGCCAGAGCGGCGAGGAGGTGGGCAGGCTGGAGCCAGAAGCGTTGCGCAACTGCGTCACCGCAGGCAAAACAGACGGCCATGAAAAGGGCTGGAGCGGCAAGGATGCGAAGGGTTGACGCGTTCGCCGGTGGGGCCTTCGCCGCTGAGGGCGTGATGGCGCTTTGCGGAATGGCGAGGGAGGTAGCCATCACGGCGGCTCGCCTCCCACCAACTCAGTCCAATGAAAGACGGGTCACGGACTCGATGTGATAAGTCTGCGGGAAGAGGTCCAGCAGATGCATCTTTCTGAGGCGATAGCCGGATTCTAACAACGCAGCGAGGTCGCGGCTGAGCGTGGCGGGATCGCAGGAAACGTAAGTAATCTTGCGCGGGCGGATTTTCCCGAGGGCGGTCGTGACGTCGCGGAGGAGACCGGCACGGGGCGGGTCGACGACGACGAGGTCGGGAGCGGGCTGACCGCGCTGGAGGGCTTGGCGCAGAAACGCAGCTGTGTCGGAGGCGACGACGCGGTGTGTGGCTCCGCGGAGATTTTCGCGGAGATCGCGGACGGCAGAGGGCGAGGATTCTACCGCAATGATGCCGGAGAAAGTCTCGGCGAGAGGCAGCGAAAAGAGGCCGACGCCGGCGTAGAGGTCCCATGCGGTGCCGCCCGTTTCGCCAGCAATGACGAGCTGGACGAGCGGCTCGATGAGGTAGCGGTTGACCTGGAAGAAGGAGGCCAGGCTGACACGATAACGGCGTGGGCCGGATGGGTAAAAGAGCGAGTCTGCGCCGGAATAGGCGAGGAGGCGGGTGGTGGTGCGACCTCGCTCCATGGCGAACATGCCGATTCCCTGGATTTCGGGAAGACTTTGTAGCAGTCGCGGCGACGTTTTGTCCAGAAAGGCCTTTGCCTCGCCGCCGGAGCGGCCGGTCCAGAAGGAAACGAGCAGCGAGGATTCATCCGGGGTGCAAAACAGCTCGACTTCGGTTACAAATGCGGCAAGCGCGAGGGATTGGCCTTCGCCTCTGAGCGTTTCGATGGCGCCCTGCAGCGCTGGGGCGGCGATGGGGCAGGTGGTGACGGGAAAGTTGGTGTGGGATTTCCGCAATTTGTAACAGAGAGAGAACGGATTCGCCTGGACGTGGAGGCGAATGCGGTTGCGATAGCCGAGAGGCTCCGCAGTGACAGCTTCGATGTCCGGAATTTCGCGGATACGAGCGCGCTCGAGGGTCTCGCGCAGGATGGCGCGCTTCATTTCCACCTGGGCCTCGTAGATCGCATGCTGATAATGACAGCCGCCACATTGGCCGAAGTATGGACACTGAGGCTGGGCGCGCATTGGGCTGGGATCGAGGACCGATTGAAGCTCGGCGGTGGCAAAGCCGCCTTTATCGGCGACGATTCCCGCTTCGACAGTTTCGCCGGGGAGGGTGAAAGGGACAAAGACGGCTTTGCCATCGGCGCGGGCAAGGCCGGATCCGCCGTAGACGGCTTTCTCGATGAGCAGCTTCACTCCTGCCTCATGTAGAAGAGGCTCAGGCGCGGGAGATTGTGCTTCTCAAGCAGACGCTTGTGAAGGAATTGCTGCTCGATCTGACGAATCTGCAGGGCCTGCATGCGACGGCGGTACGGCGCGAGTTCCTGGGCGCTCTGTTCGCGGAGGACGGTGAGTTCGGCTTCAGAAGTGTTGGCAATGAGGGCGTGGAGGAGTTTTTCTTCAAGGACGGTGAGGTTGCGCTCAAGGTCTTCAAGGGTGGGAGCAGAGGCGGGAGGCGCAGCTAGGACTGTGAGTCGATCGGCGATTTCCGCCGCAGTCTGCGCGACGAGGCCGGCGAGGCTCGCGGATCTCAGAGAGGACGCTGCCCGGGTGAGGTGCGCAGCGATGCGATCCCACTCGAGACCGGCGGATTCGGCTTGCGGTTTCGCCGCACCCAGCGAGGCTTCGCGCAGATCTTCGGCAGCGGTCATCACTTCCTGAGCGCACCACGCAAGGCCGTTAATGCGGCGCACGGTCCGGTGCTTGCGCGCGTCGTAGCGATCGAAGGCAGTGTCGATGCCGCGAAGAACCGCCTCGAGAGGAATGCTGGCCTCGCGCCAGGTTTCGATCAGAGCCCAGTCAAGCGTGGAAAGCAGCAGGATGGAACCGCGGCGGCGCTGGAAGTGCTGCTCGATTTCAGTGAAGTAGTTGAAGTAGTTTTCCACGGCGTTACGCGCCGGAGCTTCGGGCTGGCTGCGGCTCGGAGTGCGCCGGGTTACGAGCGGCGCGATTGCGGTCGTAGATGAGGCGCAGGCCTTCGAGGGTGAGGCGGTCGTTGACCTCGGAGATGTATTTCGATTCGCGCGCGATGAGGTGGGCGAGGCCACCGGTGGCCACGCATTTGGTTTCGGGGCCGAGCTCGGCCATCATGCGCTCGAGGATCGAGTCAACCAATCCGATATGGCCCCAGAAAAGGCCGATCTGCAAATTGTCGACGGTGTTGGTGCCGATGATTTTTGTGGGGCGGCGAATTTCGACTCGCGGCAGGCGCGCGGCGCGGGCAAAGAGGGCTTCGGCGGAGATGTTAAGGCCGGGGGCGATGGCGCCGCCAAGGAATTCGCCCTTCTTCGAGACAACGTCGAAATTGGTGGCGGTACCGAAGTCGACGACGATGGTGGGGCCTCCATATTTGTGGAACGCGCCCACACAGTTGGCGACGCGATCGGCGCCGACTTCGCCGGGGTTGTCGGTAAGGATGGGCAGACCAGTTTTGACGCCGGGCTCAATGAAGAGGGGCTTCTGGGCGAAGGTGCGCTCGCAGAACTGGCGTAGGATCCAATCGATGGGAGGGACGACGGACGCGATGACCACGCCGCGAATGGCGCCCGTCTCGACGTTTTCGTGCTGCAGAAGACTGCGGATGAGGATGCCATACTCGTCGGCGGTTTGACCTTGGCGCGTGCTGATACGCCACGTGGCGCGCAGCTCGCCGGTTCGGCCGTCGGGGGTGAGTGCGTAGAGGGCGATCACGGTGTTGGTGTTGTTGACGTTGAGCACCAAAAGCATGGCTTTGATTTTATGCGCTCGCTGCGCTGGGTTCGCAATTATGATGGGCCGGCTTCGCGGACGCCGCCGGAAAGAACGGTGCGTAGATCCCGAGGCGTGCGGACCAGGAGGAAACCGCGGGGGTCGAGGCCTTCAGTGATGCCAGTGAAGCCATCGCCTTCATCAACGCGAACGCGCTTGCCCCGAATCCAGGTGGAACTGCGTTCGAGGCGGTTGCGGATGCTTTGCGCAGCGGCCTGGAGGTCAGCGGGTGCGGTGAGGGCGGCGAGTTCGCTTTCGAGGGATTGCAGAAGGGCGAGGAGCAGGTCCTGGCGAGGCCAGTTGCGGCCGGTTTCAAGAAAGAGCGAAGTGGCGAGGGGGCGGAGTTCGTCGGGAAACTGCGGCTGGTGAACGTTGATGCCGATGCCGATGACCGCGTGGCGGACGCGGGTGACTTCCGCATTGAGTTCGGTAAGGATGCCGCAAAATTTGCACGGTCCCAGGAGCAGATCGTTCGGCCAGCGAAGATCGGGCCGGAGAGAGGTGACGATGCGGATGGCGTTTTGTGCAGCAAGACCGGCAGCAAGCGAGAGCCAGAGCACGTCGGAGGGAGGGATCTGTGGGCGAACGAGGACGCTGACATAGAGTCCGGAGCCAGGAGGCGAGGTCCAGACGTGCGCGCCGCGTCCGCGGCCGGCGATTTGCTCGTCTGCGAAGTAGACGCTGCCGTCGGGTGCACCCTCGTCGGCTTGCTGCATCGCGTACGAATTTGTGGAAGGGATAGATGGGAAAAAGTGAAGTTTGCCGGCGAAGCGCGAGCCGGTGAGGGCCGCGTCAAGAGCGGGCAGGTCGAAGGGATCGGCGGGGAAAGCGTCGGCAGGCGGGGCGGGCACCGCTTTAGTAAATCTCCGCGGTGATGCGCATAGAGAGATCGACGGCGGGAGCGGAGTGGGTGAGAGCGCCGACAGAAATGTAGTCGGGGCCGGCGAGTGCGTATCTGTGGATGTTCTCGAGAGTGATGCCGCCGGAGGCCTCGATGGGAATTTCGAAACCGCGCTCGCGAACGATGTCGACGGATTTTTTGACCTCGGCGGGGGTCATGTTGTCGAGCAGGAGGGATTCGGCGCCGTGGTCGAGGGCAAGGGTGAGTTCGGCGAGGTTGCGCACTTCGATGTCGATGGTCTGGCCGGGCTTGCGGCGCTCTTTGGCGCGGGCGAGCACCTTTTCAACCCCGCCGCCCAGCGTGATGTGGTTGTTCTTGATGAGAATGCCGTCGGAGAGATCGAGTCGATGGTTTTCGCCACCGCCGCAACGGACGGCGTACTTGTCGAGGATGCGCAGGCCAGGGACGGTCTTGCGGGTGTCGAGGATTTTGACACTGGTGTCCCGAATCTCGTCCACATAGCGTCGCGTCAGCGTCGCGATGCCGCTCATGCGCTGCATGAGATTGAGAATGACGCGCTCGCAAGCCAAAATAACACGGGCATTGTGACGAATGACGGCGGCGGCCTGACCTTTGCGCATGCGGACGCCGTCGAAAATCTCAGGATGGCTGACCACTTCGTAGCGCCCGCTGGAACGGCCGTCGAGGCGCGCGAAGATATCCAGGAAGCGGGGAATGCAGCCGAGGCCCGAAAGGACGCACTCTTCTTTGGCGAGGACCGTGGCGGCGGCGCGCAGACCGGGCTCGATCGTGAGCGAGGTGGTGATGTCGCTGGTGGCCTTATCTTCGACGAGCGCCTGTTCGAGGATGGCCTCGATGCGGCGGCTTTTCCATTCCATGATCTATCCGGGGCCCTCCTGTGTGAGGTCGTCGAGGGCTTTGCGGGTCTTTTCAATGAGCAGGCGTGTGTCGGCTTCCATTTTTCTCAGGCCTTCAACGATGTGCGGCGGCGCCTTGTCGAGAAAGACGGGATTGCTGAGCTGGCGTTCGGCGGAGGTGAGGGCTTTCTCCAGTTTGGCGAATTCTTTGGAGAGGCGTTCGCGCTCGGCGGCGACGTCCATTGGTTTCTCATAGCGAATAGCTATATCCGTGAGTCTTGTCGGGCGCCAGCTCAAGTGTTCATAGGTGGGGTCATCGAGCACCGTCTCAGTGATCGACGAAACCTTCGCAAGCTTCTTGATTACATCTTCATTTTCAGAAACAAGATCGTCCGCTGATTCGTACGGCCTGTTTGCTTGGCCATACCCACTTAGGCCCCTGATATACAGATCCACCAGCTCCTTTTCGGGGACACCCCGGTCTTTGCGGAGCGCACGCGTCTCGGTAATCAAATCCGTCAAGTACACCATCTGATTTAATGCATGCCCGTCGATTTGAGCCACGCCCTGCGGATACCGGGAAAGGGCAATGGATTTCGCGGGAGGCTCGCCGTCGTAGAGTGCGTGCCAGAGTTCCTCGGTGAGGAAGGGCATGATGGGCGAGAGCAGGCGCAGAGCAGATTCGAAAATCTGGAGAAGACTAGTTAGGGCGGATTCCGTTGCCGCCTTGTTGGCGGAGTCGGTGAAATCGAGGCGGAGCTTCACGATTTCGAGATACCAGTCGCAGAAGTCGCCCCAGAAGAATTGGTAAACGAGGTTGGCGGCCTCGTCGAAACGATAATCGGCGAGCGCAGCGTTCACTTCGGCCGCGACGGAATTGAGGCGGGCAACGATCCAGCGAGCTTCCAAAGGGGCATCGACGGCAACAGCGGGATTTTGGCCGAGGATAGACGAGTCGACCTCGATGCCGGCTTCACGGGCGCGCTCGACGTTCATAAAAATGAACCGCGCGGCGTTCCAAATCTTGTTGGCGAAGGCGCGATAGCCTTCAGTGCGGGCTTCGCTGAAAGCAATGTCGGTGCCGGGCGATGCCATGGAGGCGAGGGTGAACCTCACAGCGTCCGTCCCGTATTTTTCGACGATCGTCACCGGGTCGACGACGTTGCCTTTGGTCTTGGACATCTTCTGGCGGTCGGCGTCGCGGACCAGAGCGTGGATGTAGACCTCGCGGAAGGGGACAGTTTCGCTGAGAGGCGGCCTGGAGCCGTTGGGCATGAGGATGTCCCTGCTGAAATAGCAGCCAAGCATAATCATGCGCGCGACCCAGAAGAAGAGGATGTCGAAGCCCGTGACGAGGAGCGACGTGGGATAGAAGGCATCGAGATCGGGCGTGGACTCACCCGGCGGGGGCGGCCAGCCGAAGACGGTCACCGGCAGGAGGCCGGAGGAAAACCAGGTGTCGAGGACGTCGGTTTCCTGGGTGATCTCGCCGGTGCCGCAGTGCGCGCAGTGGGTGGGATCCTCACGGCCCACGGTGATCTGCTGGCACGCGGCGCAGTGCCACGCCGGAATGCGATGCCCCCACCAGAGTTGGCGCGAAATGCACCAGTCGTAAATATTGTTCATCCACTCGAGGTAGATCTTTTCGTAATTCTCGGGCGTGAAGGTGATGGGCTTCTTCCCCGACGCGTCGGCCTGGACGGCCTTTCTGGCCATTTCCGCTATCGAATCGCCGCCCTTGTTCGGCGTCTTGTTGACGGCAACGAACCACTGCGTTGAAAGGCGCGGCTCGACGATGGTCTGGCAGCGCGCGCATTTGCCAATGGCGTTGACGTGGTCCCGGACCTGACCCAGCAACCCTTGAGCCTCGAGGTCGTCGAGGACTTTTTTGCGCGCGTCGAAACGGTCAAGGCCCGAGTAGGGAGGGCCGGCTTCGGCCGTCATGTGCGCTGTCTCGTCCATCACAGAAATCGCCGGCAACCCGTGACGCTGGCCGATGGCGAAGTCGTTGGGGTCATGCGCCGGCGTGACTTTGACTGCGCCGGTGCCAAAGTCGGACTTGACCCACTCGTCCGTGATGACAGGGATTTCGCGATCGGTGAGGGGCAGCTTGAGCGTCTTGTTGTGGAGGTGGGTGTAACGCGTGTCGAGCGGATTCACCGCTACAGCGACGTCCCCGAGCATGGTTTCCGGCCGAGTGGTAGCGACAGTGAGGAAATCCCCAGGCGAGCCGACGACGGGGTACCGAATCTCCCAGAGCTTGCCCTGCTGCTCCTCGTGCGTGACCTCGAGGTCGCTGATGGCGGTCTGGCAGCGCGGGCACCAGTTGACGATGTAGGCGCCGCGATAGATGAGGCCGTCTTCGTAGAGGCGAACGAAGGCCTCGCGCACGGCGACGGAGAGGTTGTCGTCCATGGTGTAGTACTCGCGCGACCAGTCGACGCTGTCGCCGATGCGCTTCATGGACGCGAGGATGGCGCCGCCGTAGTAGCGACGCCACTGGCGGACCCGCTCGACGAAAGCTTCGCGGCCGAGCGCCTGGCGCGATGTGCCTTCGCTGACGAGCAGGCGCTCGACCAGCATCTGCGTGGCGATGCCGGCGTGATCCGTGCCGGGGAGCCAGAGGGTAGTCTCTCCGAGCATGCGATGCCAGCGGACAAGGATGTCGGACTCCGTGTGCTCGAACATGTGCCCCATATGGAGATTCCCGGTGACGTTGGGCGGGGGCAGCAGGACGGTGAACACGCGGTCGTGCGAGCCGACGGGCGGCGTTTTCACTTCGAAGAGACGCTGCTCCACCCAGTACGCAGCCCACCGCTCTTCGATGGCGGCCGGATCGTAAGCTTTGGGGAGCTCGCGGCGCGGCCTCATAGCGGCATCGCTTTCAAGGGTGGTTTTGGCTTGCTGGGGCATTCCCTTTTCACGATATAACGTTTGAATTTTCGATGCAGGGGCGGACGCAGCTGATGGCAAGTGGTTGGGTCAAGGCGCCAGACTTCAGGGACCAGCAGAAAGGCCGCCCCGCAGGACGGCCTTCCTGAACGGCACCCGATGTTTTCTAGAACGGATTCACCTTGTCGAGGCCAGTCTTCTTCTTGTGTTTGCTCGAGGACTCGTCCTTCTTGTCGTAGGGCGCCTTCTTTTTCTTGTTCGATGGCTTGCCGCTGGCGTTCGCGCCGGTCTGGACCTGCGCGGGCGTGCCGCCCGGCACCTGGTTGATTTGCTGCTGAGCTTCGGCAGGCTTGTCGATCGCGGGCAGCGGTTGAGGAGCGGGCGTGCCCACAGGTTTCACCAGGGGTTCAGCATTGCTGGGAACAGCCGCAGCCGGAGCGCCTTCAGCCGGCGCCGGCGCGGGCGATCCGCCAGCAGGCGTCGCGTTGTCAGAGGGAACCTCGACCGTGACCGTGCTGCC
>JBAVUB010000292.1:0-2992 GCA_049696575.1 Acidobacteriaceae bacterium
CAGCGCCATCTCCACCGCGCGATCGCCAATCGCGTGAAATCCCAGCTGGAAGCCGGCCTTCGCGCGCTCGATGGCCATCGCGTTCAGCTTGTCCTGCGTATAGCGCGGAATCCCGGAATTGCCCGGATCGTCGGAGTAGGGCGCGTTCATCGCCGCCGTCCGCGACCCCAGCGACCCATCCATGAACCCTTTCAGCATCGTCGTGTGCAGCATGCGATCCGTTGCCGGATGATGCGCCGCCTGCTGCTGCTCCACGCTCAGCGGATCGGCGAAGCGCAGCCACTCCGCGATGCGCACCGGCAACTTGCCCTCGGTCTCCATCTGCTCGAAGACCAGGAAATCGTCCCAGTCCGAAAAATCCTGCACCGTCGTCACGCCGTGCGAGATCGCGTCCTCGATCGCCAGCTCCAGGCCCTTTCGGCGCTGCTCGGGCGACGGCGGAGGAACCTTGACCAGCCCCTGCGCCGTCTCGCGCAAAATGCCCGTCGGCTCTCCATTCGCATCGCGATCGATTTTTCCGCCCTGCGGATCCGGCGTCGCGCGCGTGATCCCCGCCGCCTGCAGCGCTGCCGAATCAGCAACCGCAATGTGCCCATCCACCCGCACAAAAATCGCCGGATGTCCCGCCGCCGCCGCGTCAACATCCGCGCGATCAGGCAACTTCCCGCTGGCCCATAGCGTGTGGTCCCATCCGCCTCCGCTCAGCCATTGTCCCGGCGCCGCTTTCTCCGCTGCCTCTTGAATTCGTTCCTGCATCCCGGCCAGGGATTTCACGCCGATCAAATTCACTGCAAGCAAAATGTGCCCCGCGTCTCCCAGATGGGCATGAGCGTCATTGAATCCCGGCATGACGAACGCGCCGCCCAGATCCACCATCTGTGTCCCCGAGCCCTTGTATTGCGCGATGATCGCAGCATCGTCACCCGCCGCGAGAATCTCCCCATGCGCAACCGCAATCGCCGCAACCCGCTCTGGATGTGCGCCCTCCAGCCCGACGCCAGTCAGAATATTTCCGTGATAGTAGATAGCGTCGGCCGCAGGCCCCGCCTGCGCCCACGCGGATGCACCAGCCATAACCAATCCAACCAGAATGCCGAGAGTTTTCACCCCGACAGTCTAACTGCCCGCCACCGCCAGCAGCAGAAGAAGAATCCGCCGCAGCCCCAGGTCGCGGCCCTTTGCGTCATACCACTCCGCGCGGGTGTGGATGCCGCCGCCTTCGCCGCCTCCGCCGATACTCACCGCTGGTATTCCCATCGACAGCGGAATATTCGCATCCGTCGACGCCAGCCGCATCTCGGTGCGGATCGCAAGGTGGCGATCCACAGCATCGAGCAGCGTCATCAACTCGGAATCAGCCGGCAGCCGCCCCGCCGGCCGGTCGCCGATTTTCTCAATCGCGAAGCGAATACTGCTCGCCTCCGCCTGTTGCGCCTGATTCGCGGCCATCACCGCGTCTTCGACCGCGCGATGCAGTTCCACTTCGAGGCGAATCAGCTGCTCAGGATCCGTCGACCGCAGATCGATGCGCGCCGCCGCTCGTTCCGGAATCGCGTTAATCGCCGTCCCGCCCTCAATCGTTCCCACGTTCATGGTGGTTCGCGGAATATCCGGCAGCGTTACAGCGGAAAATCGCTGGATGGCGCGGCTCAACAGCACAATGGGATTCGGCCGTCCGGCATCCGTCCACGAATGTCCGCCCGGCCCGGCGATCGTGACCAGATACCGCTGGCTGCCCAGCGCGTGCGTCACCGCCGATTCATGCCCTGCGCCATCGAGCACGATGTGGCCTGCGATGCGCTCGCGAGCCTCACTCCCGTCCCGGTAGAGATGCCGCATCCCGCGCAGGTCACCTTCTCCTTCTTCTCCGACATTCCCGATGAACTGAACCTCGCACTCCGTCTGCAAACCCGCATGTTGCATTGCCGCCGCCATGGCCAGCATTGCCGCCACGCCCGCGCCATTGTCGCAGGCGCCGGGAGCGGACAAACGCGTTCCCTGCAGGTCGGCTGCGATCGGCGTCCCGGCCGGAAAAACTGTATCGATGTGCGCCGACAGCAACGCGCGCCGGGCACACGATCCCTGCGCAGGCCACCTCGCGATGGCATTACCCACTTCGTCGATGTACGGGTTCTCGAGCCCCAGCTCGCGAAAGCGCTCGCACAACCACTCCGCCCGAGCTCGCTCGCCGAACGGCGGAGCCGGCACCGCCACCATCTCCGCCTGCCACTGCAGGATTCTCTGCTCCTGCAGGTGCAGCCACTGGAATGCCTGGTGCACGCGGCGGTCAGCCGCGAGCCGGGCGATCGATGCGGTTGCGGGCGCCGGCGAAGCCATCGGAGCTTTCAGCGTAGCATTCAGCGCCGTCCACGCAGAGGGAGGCTCCGCTCACGGTTCATTCAACGGCCCGCTCAATACTCGACGCTCTCCAGAAACAACCCCCGCGCCGGTGCAGTTGCCCCCGCCGCACCCCTCGAGCGCGCCTGCAGAATGCGTGCGATCTCCTCCGGCTCTCCCTGCCCACGCCCCACGTCCACAAACGTCCCCACCAGGTTCCGCACCATGTGGTGCAGAAACCCGTTTCCGCGCACGCGATACGTGAGCAGATCGCCATCCTCCGTCCAGGCCGACTCGAAAATCGTTCGGACATTTGCCTCCCGCACCTCCTCGCCCACACCCGGCCCGCGCCGTTCCGTCAGATCCGGATCGCTCGCCGCAAACGACGTGAAGTCGTGCGTCCCGACCACCAACTTCGCTCCCTCCCGCAAGCGCGCCACATCCAGCGGCCAATGGAGAGCCCACGCAAAACGCCCCGTCCACGGCAGGCAGATTTCCGCTCGATAAATTCGATATTCGTACGTCTTTGCCCGCGCCGAGTGGCGCGCATGAAACTCCGCCGCCGCTGGCTCCGCCGCGAGCACGCGAATTGCCTCCGGAAGCCTGCGGTTCAGCGCGCGCACAAGATTCTCCGCCGGGATCGTCGCGCTCAGAA
>JBAVUB010000293.1:0-5258 GCA_049696575.1 Acidobacteriaceae bacterium
CTCGCATCCTCATCCCTGCGGCCCCGCTTCTCCGCCCCATCGCATCGCAGTGATCGTCAATATACATCGCCCGCCGCGCTTCGTAATCCTCTCTTTCGGCCCGTTTCGAGCCCTCCACAACGCGCAACCGCTATCATGATCTCTGGAGCTCTGGCCCCGGCGCATATGCGCGCGCCGGCCCAACACTCCAACACGAGCGCCTCATGAAACGCATCGGTATCGTCGCCGCACTGCCCAGCGAACTCCGCCCGCTCATCCATCACTGGCCGAGGACCGCCCACATGGCCACCGGCCACATCGGCGACCTTGAAGCCGTCGCCACCTGTGCGGGCATGGGCGCCCAAGCCGTCACCCGTGCCTGCGAAGTCCTGTTCGCCTCGGGCCCCCTCGATGCCCTCGTTTCCGTCGGCTACGCCGGCTCGCTTTCCTGCGGACTCAGCGCCCCTGAAGCCGTCTCTGCCCGCGAAGTCATCGACGCCGCCACCGGCGAGCGCTTCCCCACCGACCAGCCAGCCGATCAGGCCAAAGGCCATCGCCTGGTCACCCTCGACCACGTCGCCGGACCCCACGAAAAACGCCGCCTTGCCGAGAGCTGGCAGGCCGTCATGGTCGATATGGAAGCCGCCACCGTCGCCCGTTTTGCCCGCGCAAATAACCTCCGCTTCCTTTGCTTCAAAGCCATCACCGACGGCCCCAACGATAAGCTCCCCGACTTCAACCGCTTCACCAACAGCAACGGCCAGCTCCGCATCCCCGCCTTCGCCTTTTGGACTCTCTGGCATCCTCAATACTGGCGCGTCCTCAGCGAGCTGGAAAAGAACAGCCATGCCGCCTCCCACCAGCTCGCCGACCTGATCCTGAAGAATTTTGTTCCCCCCTCTGCGCCCACTTCGGTAAATTAATTCTTAGAGCTCCCATGGCTACCGCAACCACCAACGAACTGCAGGAAAAGAATCCTGCCTCAGGCCCCACGATTATGCGCGCCGCCGTTTATCGCGGTATCAACGACATTCGCATTGAGAGTGTCCCCGTCCCCGAGATTGGCCCCGGCGAAGTCCTCATCCGCGTGCACTCCTGCGGCGTCTGCGGCACTGACCTCAAAAAGATCCATACCGGCTCTCACTCCGCGCCGCGCATCTTCGGCCACGAAATCGCCGGCGTCATCGCCGCCACCGGCGACGGCGTCCAGGGTTTCCAGGTCCACGACCGCGTCATGGTCTTCCATCACACCCCCTGCGGCCGCTGTTATTACTGCCGCAAAAAGACCCCCTCCCAGTGCAACGACTACAAGCGCGTCGGCGTGACCGCCGGGTTCGAGCCCTCCGGCGGCGGCTTCGCCGAGTATGTCCGCGTGATGCCCTGGATCGTCGGCCGCGGCCTCATCAAAATCCCCGATGGCGTCCCCTTTGAGCAGGCCGCCTTCGTGGAACCCGTCAACACCGTCTACAAGGCCATCCGTAACCTCAATCTTGAATCCGACGAGACCGTCCTCGTCATCGGCCAGGGGCCCATCGGCATCCTGCACGCCGCCCTCGCCGCCCGCACCGGCGCGAAGGTCCTCACTTCCGACCTCTATCCAGCGCGCCACGCCTTTGCCGCCGCTTTTGGCCTCAACCACCCCATCGATGCAAGCAAGGAAGACGTTGTCGCCGCCGCCCACCGCGAGAGCGAAGGCCGCGGAGCCGACGCCGTCATCCTCGCTGTCGGCGGCAATGCCCTCATCCGCACCGCCATGGATGCCGCCCGCCCCGGCGGCCGCATCCTCCTCTTCGCCGCTACCCAGCACTGCGAGGCTGCCTTCGATCCTGCCGTCGTCTGTATGGACGAGAAGACCCTGATGGGCTCCTACAGCTCCTCGTTCGAGCTCCAGCCCGAGGTCGAAGCGATCGTTTTCGACGGCTACCGCACCGGATTCGACCTGACCCGGCTGATTTCCCATCGCTTCTCGCTCGAAGATGCCGTCGAAGCCATTCGTGTCGCCTCGAACCCCTCCGGTAACTCCATGAAAGTCTTCATCCAGCCGTAACTTCACGATCTTTGAGACAATGGTTGGATGGCAGCGCAAATGACAGCCGCCGTCCTGCACGGCCGTGAGGATCTGCGCATTGAGCAGGTCCCGATGCCGAAGGCCGGGGCGGGCGAAATCGTCGTCCGCGTGCACGCTGCGCTCACCTGCGGAACCGATCTCAAGGTCTATCGCCGCGGCTATCACGCGCGCATGCTCAAACCCCCCATTCCCTTCGGCCATGAGCTGGCGGGTACCGTTCACCAGGTAGGCCGAGGCGTCGCCGCCTTCCGACCAGGAGACCGCGTCGTTGCCCTCAACTCCGCGCCCTGTGGCGAGTGCTACTACTGCCGCCACAAACAGGAGAACCTCTGCGACCGCCTTATCTTCAATAACGGCGCTTACGCCGAGTACCTGCTGATCCCCTCCCGCATCGCCGCGAAAAACACCCTGCGCATCCCCACCGGCATTTCCTTCGAACACGCCGCGCTCACCGAAGCCCTCGCCTGCGTGGTGCACGGCCTCGATGAATGTGAGCCCCAGCTGGGGGATACCGTCGCCATTATTGGCGCAGGCCCCATCGGCCTCATGTTCATGCATCTGGCCCAGCTCGCTGGCCTCCATGTCATTGCCGTCGTCAAACGCGACGAGCAGGTCATTTCGGCCCGCCGCTTCGGCGCTTCTGAAGTCATCCAGATCGGCCCCGATGTCGATCCCATCGCGAAGGTTCGGGCCCTCACCCCGCAGCGTCGCGGCGTCGATATCGCCATCGAAGCCGTCGCCACCCCTCTCGCATGGCAGTGGGCCGTCGATATGGTCCGCAAGGGCGGCACCGTCAACTTCTTCGGTGGATGCGCCGCCGGAACCAAAGTCGAGCTCGACACCAACCGTCTGCACTACAACAACATCACCCTCCGCGCCAGCTTCCACCACACCCCTGCTGCCGCGCGCAAGGCTTTCGACCTCATCGTCAGCGGAAAATTCCGCTCCAGCGACGCCATCACCAGCCGCGCCCCCCTCAAAGAGCTGAACCGGGTCTTCCGCCGCCTCATGAACCGCGCCGGCGACATTAAAACCGCCATCATTCCCTGACAGGGTCAATCCTGACCAGGAGGGGTCAATCCTGACCCAGGAGAGGTCAATCCTGACCAGGCGGGGTCAATCCCTGACCAGGCGGGGTCAATCCTGACCAGGCGGGGTCAATCCTGACCAGGGACGGCCCACCCGCTCCCCCGGCCAGGTTCACCCCACAGCAAGAAGCTTAAGCTCGCACGCCACTCTGCTCGTACAACTGAATGCGGTACCTCAACTCCTTAGTACTGTCTGGAACCAAAACGGAATCAACCCAAAAGCTCCCCGGGCCAGGTTCACCCCACAGCAAGAAGCTTAAGCTTACGCAGGACCTTCCCCAATAACTGAACGCCAGGCTTCCACTCCTTAGTAATACCCTGAAACCAAAATGGAACTGCGCCGTCCCCACTTCATTTTCGCAAACAGGTCCCGCCGTAACCGCTGCAAATTGATTGGGGCCCCGCCCCCTGCAGCCAGCCTTGAAAGAGCCACGCCTTTGAACCCACGACATAAATAGCTGAAAATAGATCGGGGCCGAGCCTTGGCCGTGTTTTCAAAGTTGAATCTGGACGAGCAATGACCGTCGACACCACAAACGAATTGATCGAGAAGGGCTTTGCCGCCCTCCCTCCGAACTACCGCATCCCCGACCATCCCCCGACTCTCGACGAAGCCCGCGTCTGGTGCCGCCGTCTCGCCGAAACCCACTACGAAAATTTCCACGTTGCGTCCTGGTTTCTGCCCCGGCGCCTCCGCCCCCACTTCCACGCCATCTATGCCTATTGCCGCGTCTCCGACGACTTGGGCGACGAGGTCGGCAATCCTGAACAATCCCTCGCCCTCCTCGATCTATGGGGCGAAGAACTCGACGCCTGCTATCGCGGCCAGGCTCGTCATCCCGTCTTCGTCGCCCTCGCCGAAACCATCCGCATCTGCGATATCCCCAAAGAGCCCTTCGCCGATCTGCTCGTCGCTTTCCGTCAGGACCAGACCGTCACCCGTTTCCCCACCATGGCCGAGGTCCTCGGCTACTGCCGCTACTCCGCCAACCCCGTCGGCCGCATCGTCCTCTACGCCTGCGGCTATCGCGACTCCGAGCGCTTCGCCCTCTCCGACCAAACCTGTTCCGCCCTCCAGCTCGCCAATTTCTGGCAGGACGTCCGCGTCGACTACTCGAAAAACCGCATCTATTTCCCGCTTGAAGATATGATCCGGTTCGGCGTCGACGAAGCCTCCATCGCCAAAGCCCGCTTCACCCCGCAATTTCGCGACTTGATGCGCTATGAAGTCGACTACGCCCGCACCATGTTCCGCGCCGGCCTCCCCCTCATCGGCAAAGTCGACCGCGAACTGGCCCTCGACCTCGACCTTTTCTCCCGCGGCGGCCTCGAAATCCTCCGCGCCATCGAGCGCCAGGACTTCAACGTCCTCCGCGCCCGCCCCGCCATCTCCAAAACCCGCAAAGCCTCCCTGCTCCTGCGTGCACTCACCCGCAAGTTCGCTGCACGGAGCGCCGCTTGACGACAGGCCGCCGCCTTACGGACCTCAAACTCGACGCGGCCTATGAACAATGCACCGCCATCGCCCGCCGCCAGGCAAAAAATTTTTACTACGCCTTCCTTGTCCTGCCCAAACCAAAACGCGACGCCATCTGCGCCGTCTACGCCTTCATGCGTCACGCCGACGACCTCTCCGATGACGAATCCGTCTCCCGCGAGCGGCGCCGCGCCAACCTCGACGCATGGCTCGCCGCCTGGCATCGCTCCGCTGCCGGTGAGCCGATCAACGACGCCGTCTTCATCGCCCTCGACGACACCCGCCGGCGTTTCCAGATCCCCCTCGATCTCCTCGACCAGCTCGTCCACGGCACCGCCATGGACCTCGACCCGCCCACCCCCGAAAAAGCCACTGAGAACGGCGCCGCGCAACCCCGCCCGTACAACGACTACACCACCTACGCCACCTTCGACGACCTCCGCCGCTACTGCTACTACGTCGCCTCCGTCGTCGGCCTCGTTTGCATCCGCATCTTCGGCTACACCGACCCACGCGCCGAGTCGCTCGCTGAAGACACCGGCATCGCCTTCCAGCTCACCAACATCCTGCGCGACGTGCGCGAAGACGCCGAGCGCGGCCGCGTCTATCTCCCTCTTAACGACCTCGACCGCTACAGCGTCCGCAT
>JBAVUB010000294.1:0-9738 GCA_049696575.1 Acidobacteriaceae bacterium
GCCCCGAACACGGGAAGCGGGCACACGGCGGCCGCGCCTCCTCCGAGCTGCACGGACACGATGCAGCCGCAACAACCGGTCGAGATTGCGGTGACCGCGGCGCCCGGAGAGGCGATCCGGGTGGCGCTGATGAGCGAGGACCGGAAGCACGGCGCGGCCAACAACGCGGTTCCGTTCCCTGTCGAAAATACCGATAAGGGCTGCAACCTGGAGGTGATTCTGGGCATGAAGGATGCAGCGCTGGTGCTGATTGAGGGTACCGGCTTCCCGCCGAACACTCCGCTGAAGCTCGATGTGGTCACGGGCGCGAACACCCGCGAGCTGCATCCGAGGGCCGCCGCGAATGGCCAGATCGTGGTTCCTCTGCTGACGGGCGCCAAGGGTCAGACTTCCGGCCAGACGACGGTGCGCTTCGCAGGGGTGAACCACACGCCGAGCCTGCAGACCTCGACCACGCCGCCGGCGCCCGATTCGGAATGCGCGCCGGCGGTGAGTTTTCCGTGGGGCGCGGGGAGTTACAAGGCGGAGTAACGTTGAGGCCGTAACGATTCCAGGGAGTGTTGCTGTTTTGCACCAACAACGCTCTTTCTTTCTCGGGGACTTCCTGCGATACTTGATCGTGCCCGCCTGGTTCGTCCAGCACACAATCCCAAACAAGGTGACGCGAAAATGTCTGCAAAGTACATTTTTGTGACCGGCGGAGTTGTGTCCAGCCTCGGCAAGGGTCTTGCCGCCGCCTCGATAGGCTGTCTTCTGGAAAGTCGCGGCCTCAAAGTCAACCTGATGAAGTTCGATCCGTATCTGAACGTGGATCCGGGGACAATGTCGCCGTTCCAGCACGGGGAGGTCTTCGTGACGGACGACGGCGCGGAAACGGACCTCGATCTCGGCCACTACGAGCGATTCACACACGCAAAATTGACCCGGGATAACAACCTGACGACGGGGCGGATTTACGAGCAGATCATCACCAAAGAGCGGCGCGGGGACTATCTCGGCAAAACCGTGCAGGTGATTCCGCACGTGACGAACGAGATTCGCAATGCGATGCGCAAAGTGGCGGCGGAGGGCGACGTCACGATTGTGGAGATTGGCGGGACGGTCGGCGACATCGAATCGCTGCCGTTTCTGGAGGCGATCCGGCAGGTGCGGCAGGAACTGGGGCGCGAGAATACGGTGTTTGTGCACGTGACGCTGGTGCCGTGGATTGGCGCGGCGCAGGAACTGAAGACGAAACCGACGCAGCACTCCGTGAAGGAGCTGCTGTCGATTGGGATCCAGCCGGATATTTTGCTGTGCCGGACGGATCGATTCCTGTCGCGCGAAGTGAAGAGCAAGATTGCGCTGTTCTGCAATCTTGAAGATCAGGCGGTGATCACGGCGAAGGATGTGGAGTCGATTTACGAGGTGCCGCTGGCGTTTTCGCAGGAGGGCGTGGATCGGCTGGCGCTGAAGTATCTGCACATCGATACGCCGGAGCCGGACCTGAGCAAGTGGTCCGATCTGGTGCGGCGCTGCTACAACCCGGTGGACGAAGTCTCGATCGCGATTGCGGGGAAGTATGTTGAGTACGAGGACAGTTACAAATCGCTGAAAGAGGCGCTGGTACACGGGGCACTGGCCCACAACCTGAAGCTGAGCGTGACGTGGATCGAAGCGGAAGGTCTGGAAGAGCCGGGGTATGAGGAGCAGCTGCGCGGGTTCGACGGGATTCTGGTGCCGGGCGGATTCGGCAAGCGCGGGATTGAGGGGATGCTGAATGCGATCCGCTACGCGCGGGAGCGACAGGTGCCATATTTCGGGATATGCCTTGGGATGCAGACGGCGTGCGTCGAATACGCGCGCAATGTTTGCGGTTTGGCGGGGGCGAATTCGAGCGAGTTCGATCCAGCAACACCACATCGCGTGATCTACAAGCTGCGCGAGCTGACCGGTGTGGAAGAGATGGGCGGAACGATGCGGTTGGGCGCGTGGACGTGCCTGCTGGAGCCTGGATCGCTGGCGGCAAAGGCGTACGGGAAGACGGAGATCAGCGAACGTCACCGTCACCGTTACGAATTCAACCGGGAATATGAGGCGCTGCTGACGGGCGCGGGGCTGAACATTACGGGGACGACGCCGGACGGGACGTACGTGGAGATTGTGGAGATCCCTGGGCACCCGTTTTTTCTGGGCTGCCAGTTCCATCCGGAATTCAAGTCGAAGCCGCTGGAGCCGCATCCATTGTTCGAGAAGTTCATCAAGGCGAGCTATACGAATCGGGTGAAGGGGAAGCGCGAGGCGGCATCGGTCGAATTGCCGAAGGTCGAAGTCGGGCAGGGCTGAAGGCTAGACGCTGGCCGGTGTGTGAATCTCGATCGCGATCTTGGGCGGATTCATCAGGGTGTTGTGGATGAGGCAGCGATGGATGGCGCGGTCGACGCCGGCGCGGTCGCGCTCCTCACAGGCCAGCGGTAATTCCACCTCGATGCGGATATTGTCGACGCGGGGTGGGTTCATCACCTTTTCGGCGATCACCTTAACACGCGTGCCTTCGGTGGCCAGACCCTTCTGGCGGAGATACTCGGCCGCGTAGTAGGCGGCGCAGGAGCCGAGCGAGGCAAGGAACAACTCCGGAGGGGTCATGCCCTCGTCGAAGCCACCATTCTCCGGCGGCTGATCGCAGGCAATGGTGTGCTGCCGCGCTTTGATTTCGAACTGCACCGATCCGAGATGCTCGACTGTTATTTCCATGGCGATGCTCCTGTTCGTATGCTGCATCTGCGCGAAGGAGCTTTCATGTGATCGCGGTCACTGACGCATCGGCAGCGCATGCCGTATCAGGGACAGCAGCGCCATGCGCAACAGCAGTTGGGCCAACAACGCGCACCGGCCGCCGTCTCGCCCGATTGATGTGATGGCCTTTATTCAACCTGGGCGAGACGGCATCCTGAGGGCGGATGCCGCCAGCTTCGTCTCTCCGCGCATTCGCCGGATCGTGTGGCTCCATGGAATATCTGAATCGCGCTGTTCTCGATGCCGTTGCGGAGGATGCGTTTCGTAACCGGCAGCCGTATCCCTGGACGAATCTGGAAAACACGCTGACGCCGGAGGGCTATGAAGCTCTGCGCCAGAGCCTGCCCGATACGACGCAGGCCGACAGGCAGGTGGGCATCAAGCGCGGTTACGGGCAAGGGTCGCACGACCGGTTCCTGCTGCACTATCGGCCGGGCGTGACGATTGCGCATGCGTGGGCGGATTTTCTGGCAGAGCTGGAGGGGCCGGTCTATCAGGATTTTTTGAAGCAGGTGCTGGGACCGCACAACTTCATCCCGACGTTTGAGTGGTACTACGCGTGGGAGGGTTGTGCGGTGTCGCCGCACTGCGACGCGGTGCGCAAACTGGCGACGCACATCTTCTATTTCAATACCGAGGCGGACTGGGACCCGAAGTGGGGCGGGGAGATTCTGATCCTCGACAGCGAGCGGCAGTTCAAGGCGCACTCCGCGCCGAGTTTCGACGAGCTGAAAGTGGCGGCGTCGCTGCGGCCGAGCGGCAACGGCAGCCTGCTGTTCCAGCGAACGCCGCATTCCTGGCACGGGGTACGCCCGTTGCAATGCCCGCAGGGCCAGCTGCGCAAACTGTTCATCGTGACGGTCAACGTGCCGAGCTTCCAGGTGTGGTGGCGGCGGGTGCGCGGCAAGGACCCGGACGGATTCCGGCTGGCTGCGGCGTAGTTTTCTGCCTTCAGGGCGCTACAATCCGCTTTGCCAGGTCAGGCGCCAGCTCGCGGAAATGCTGAAGGTTGAGTGTGTAGATCTTCCCGGCCTCGGCCTTGCGAGCACATTGGAGGAGGAGCGCATCGAACGTTCGGCCTCCGCTTTGGCGGTTTTGGGCGAGCCTGCGAATCGTGTCGACGTATTCGTCCGCCGTGAGGGCGATGAGGCGACAACGCGCGATAATTTCTTCCACAAAGATCCCCGCTTCATCGGTGGTAAGCCGCGCCGGGCGCGGAAAACCCGTGGTGGTGGAATAGAACTCAGCCAGGGTGTGGAGGGAACAGGCTGCTCGCCGGGCACGGGCGAAGGTCCGATGACATTCCTCGTGCCGCACATGATTAACCTGAAACGCCGCCACCAGTACGGAGGTGTCGAAGAAGTCGGTCATTCTCCGAGGATTCTCCGCGCTCGCTCTTCGCGTATCCGATGGATTGTTTCGTTGACCATCTCGCTGGTGAGCGGACCGCCGCCGGTATCGATTACCCACATACCGTTCTTGCGAAACATTCGGGAGCGATTGTGACGCGGACGGAGGTGAAGCCCCTCCTCGGAGGCCTCAATTTCGAGTTCATCGCCGGGCTTAATCTGCAGTGCTTCGCGAAATTTCCTGGGAACGACGACTCTGCCCGCCTTGTCGATGGTTATCGTGGCATTCACAATGCCATTTTACCATTTTTCATGGCATTCGGAATGGTTTTCGATGGACCGGTTCGAGCCCAAAATGCCGGGCCGCCTTCTTTGTCTCGATTTTCCGCGAAGTCATTGCGGGGTTATCATCTAATCCCGCATGCCTCTTTCTTCATCGCCGGGCACGCCCAAGCGAACCACGGGTTTGCCGGCGATTCTGGTCACGCTGATCGCCGGTGCAGCGTTGGGGGCGGCGATCCTGACGCTGTTTTTACACGAGGCGAAGCGCGGCATCTGGGATCGCGTGGCCAGCGTGCTGAGCGCACGCACGCTGCGCATCGATACGACGCAGCCGACGGTGGTGATGCAGGTGCGGCGGCTGTCGCGGCTTGAATCCGTGGCGTTCACGATGGACAAGATGGTGTCGGGCGACCGCGAGGGGCGCATCCTGCCTGCGTTTCTGACCGGCGATCGGATTCTGCTGGAGGTACACGGCGAGGCTATCGCGGGAGTCGATGTGGGGCAGCTGGGGCCCGCAGATGTGCGGGTGAGTGGGAAGGCGGTCCAGATCCATCTGCCGCCGCCTCAGATTTTCACGGTTGCGCTCGACGATCAGAAGACGCATGTGTACTCGCGTACGACGGGGCTGCTGGTTCCCGTCGATCCCGCGCTCGAGGGCGAGGTACGGGAGCAGGCGGTCGAGAATCTGCGCCAGTCGGCGCTGGCTGCGGGGATTCTCGCAACCGCGCACCGGAACGCCTGCAGCACGGTGACGAAGCTGCTGCTGGGGCTGGGATTTGAGGAAGCAGGTTGCAGTTGACAGGTTGCGGGTTACAGAAACGCGCATCGACTCAGGCGCAGCACCTGTAACCTGCAACCCGAAACCTGTAACCTGTGTTTGTGAGCCAGGAATTCGAGATTGGGCCGGTGCTCGTCGGCGGTGGACGGCTGTTTTTGATCGCGGGACCGTGCGTCATCGAGAGCGAGACGCATGTGCGCACCATGGCCGAGGCGATCCAGCACGTCGCGTCAGACCTGAAGCTGCCTTTCATTTTCAAGGCGTCGTATGACAAGGCGAACCGGACGTCGGTAAAGAGCTTTCGCGGGCCAGGGCTGATTGAGGGCACGGCGATTCTGCGGCGGCTGGCCGAGGCGACCGGGCTGCCGGTGCTTACGGACGTGCACGAGCCCGCCCATTGCGAAATTGCGGCAGAGGGCGCGGATGTTCTGCAGATTCCGGCGTTTCTGTGCCGCCAGACGGATCTGCTGGTCGCGGCGGGGCGGACGGGGCGCGCGATCAACGTGAAGAAGGGGCAGTTTGTCGCGCCCTGGGATATGCGACACGCGGTCGAGAAGATCGCGAGCACGGGCAACATGAGGGTTTTCCTGACCGAGCGTGGGGCGACGTTCGGCTACAACAACCTGGTGGTCGATATGCGGTCGCTGGGGATCATGCGCGGCTTTGCTCCGGTGGTTTTTGACGGAACGCACTCGGTGCAGATTCCTTCCGGGGAGAACGGCGTGTCGGGCGGTCAGCCGGAGTTTATCCCGCTGCTGACGCGCGCTGCGGTTGCGGCGGGAGTCGACGGGATTTTTCTTGAAGTGCACGACAATCCTGCGCAGGCCAAGTCAGACGGGGCGAACGCGCTGGACCTGAAGGAACTGAAGCCACTGCTGGAGACGCTGTTGGCGATCCATCAGGCGGCGGGCGTTCCGGTTTCCGCGTGAGGTGACGGGAAATCGCCAAACGCCAAACCGCAATTCGCCGTTGGTCCGCGACTCCGCCAACCCCTCTTTACAGGCGTGCGACAATAGCCTTGAAACGGACATGAATTCTTCAGCCGCAGTGGCACCGCACCCCATCATGCCAAATGCAGGCGGGTCGGGGACCCCGATGCCCCCGCCAGCCACCGTTACGCCGGAGGTTCTGGCGCAACACGGCATTACCCCGGATGAATATCGCCGCATTGAAGACGCGCTGGGCCGCACGCCGAGCCTGACCGAGCTGGGCATTTACAGCGTGATGTGGAGCGAGCACTGCTCGTACAAGTCGTCGAAGGTGCATCTGCGGCGGCTGCCGACAAAGAGCGATCGCGTGGTGCAGGGGCCGGGCGAGAACGCGGGCATTATCGACGTGGGCGACGGCTGGGCGTGCGCGTTCAAGATTGAGTCGCACAATCATCCTTCGTATATCGAGCCCTATCAGGGAGCGGCGACGGGGGTGGGCGGGATTCTGCGCGACATTTTCACCATGGGCGCGCGGCCGCTGGCGGTGATGGATTCGCTGCGCTTTGGCCCATTAGAGGCGGACGGTAAGACGCCGGAAGATCTAGTGCGCAGGAATCATTCGATCGTCGAAGGTGTGGTGCATGGGATCGCGGGGTACGGGAACTGCTTTGGCGTGCCGAATCTGGGCGGCGAGACGAAGTTCGAGGCATGCTACTCGGGCAATCCGCTGGTGAATGCTTTTGCGCTGGGGCTGGTGCGGCGCGACGAGATTTTCTACGCGAAGGCTTCGGGGATTGGGAATCCGGTGATCTACGTGGGCGCGCGCACGGGACGGGATGGCATTCACGGCGCCACGATGGCGAGCGAGGAGTTCAAGGAAGGGTCAGAACAAAAACGGCCCAACGTGCAGGTCGGCGATCCGTTCATGGAGAAACTCCTTCTCGAAGCCTGTCTCGAAGCTATGAAGACCGGCGCGGTGGTTGGTATTCAGGACATGGGCGCGGCGGGGCTGACGTGTTCGACATGCGAGATGGGCGCGCGCGGCGGCGTGGGACTCGAAGTGGAGTTGGATCACGTGCCGCAGCGCGAAACCGGCATGAGCGCATACGAAATCATGCTGAGCGAGAGCCAGGAGCGGATGCTGCTCGTCGCCGAGCGCGGGCGCGAGCAGGAAGTGCTCGGCGTGTTTGAGAAGTGGGGACTGGAAGGCGTGATTGTCGGCGAGGTGATTCGCGAGCCGCGGCTGCGCATCTTCCAGCATGGTGAGCTGGTGGCGGACATTCCGAACCAGTCGCTGACCGACGATGCTCCGCTGTATCACCGGCCGGTGGGCGAGTGGGCGCGGCCGGGGCAGATCAAAGTGCCGCTTGATCCGCCTGCGCACATCCTGGAAGAACTGAAGAAGCCGCGCGACTACACGGCGGATTTGAAGAAGCTGCTGGCGTCGCCGAATATCTGCTCGAAGCGATGGGTGTTTGAGCAATACGACTCGATGGTGCAGACCAATACGGTGCAGGGGCCGGGCGGCGAATCGGGGGTGATGCGCATCAAGGGGACCAATCGTGGTCTCGCCATGGCTCTGGACGGAAACGGGAGATGGTGTTATCTGGACCCGCAATGGGGAGCCGCCCTCGCGGTCGCAGAGGCGGCGAGGAAGGTCGCTTGTACCGGGGCAACTCCGGTAGCCGCCACAAATTGCCTGAACTTCGGCAATCCCGAAAAGCCGGAGATCATGGCCCAATTATCTGCCGCAATCGATGGCATTGCCCAGGCATGTAAGGAATTGCACACCCCAATTACCGGGGGGAATGTCTCCCTTTATAACGAGACGCGCGGAGAGGGAATCTACCCAACGCCGGTGATAGGTATCGTGGGTATCCTGGACGATATATCGAAGGCCGTCCCTCCGAGTTTTCAGCGGGCGGGCGACCATATTCTGCTACTGCGTCCAAATTTCGCTCCGTACGGGACGGAACAACAACGTTTGTCGGCATTCGGATCGTCTGAGTACGCGAAAGTGGTCCTGGGCTCTTGTTGGGGCACTGTTCCGTTGATTGAACTGGATATTGAGGCCTCCCTGCACCGAGTCTTGCAACGGCTGGCGGAGGCGGGACTGATGCGCTCGGCGCGCGACGTTTCCGATGGCGGGCTCGCTGTCACTCTCGCGGAAGCTGGCTTTCCGCTCGGTCTTGGAGCCCGTGTTGCTACGTTTCAGTCCGATCATGCGGATGTTCTGGACGCTTATTTCTCCGAACCGGCAAGCAGCGTCATCGTTACATGCGACCCTGGATCGTGCCAGGCTATCGAAAGGCTGGTAGACGAATGCGACGAGGTGTATTGCGATCCGATTGGCACAACCACTACCGGGAATCTCGAGATTGTCTTCGATAACAAATCTGTGGTTTCCGTTGACATCTCCGAACTTCGTAATTCATGGTCCACTGCTCTCGAAGCTCAGCTCGCTGAAGAGGTGACGGCGTGACTCGCCTGCTCTTCGAAGGCTTCCCACACGCAGGGGCTAAAGCCCAGGTCTCAGAAGAACGCCATTCGGCACGACTGAAGTCGTGCCCTGATATAAAAACACACGCAGATCCTTCGACTGCGGCTGCTTCGCAGCCTTCGCTCAGGATGACAGCAGGGGGAGATGATCCCAAGCTGCGCGAACACTGCGGCGTGGTCGCGATTCACGGGCATCCGGATGCGGCACGGCAGGTTTATCTCGGGCTGTATGCGCTGCAGCATCGCGGGCAGGAGTCGGCGGGGATCGCGACGGCAGATGGGACACACCTTTCGAACATCAAGGGGATGGGGCTGGTTTCGGAGATTTTTACCGACGAGGTGATTGCGCGGCTCAAGGGTAATATGGCCATCGGGCACACGCGCTATTCGACGACAGGCGACTCGGCGCTGCTGAACGCGCAGCCCATCCGCGTGGAATCGACGAAGGGCTTGATTGCCATCGCGCACAACGGGAACCTGGTGAACCTCGGCAATCTGCGAATTCAACTCGAGCGGCAGGGCGCGTTCTTCCAGACCACGTCTGACTCGGAAATTATTGTGCAACTCATCGCGCATTCGCAGGCGACCACGCTGGTGGACGCGATCGCCGACTCGCTGCGCCAGGTTGAGGGCGCGTTTTCGATCGTGATGATGACGCGGGACCGCATCTTTGCTGCGCGCGATCCGCACGGCTTTCGCCCGCTGTCGATGGGTCGGATCCATAATGCCGACGGACCGGACACGGTCGTCTTTGCGTCGGAGACCTGCGCGTTCGATCTGCTGCGCGCCAAATACGAACGCGATGTGTTGCCCGGCGAACTGGTGATGGTGACCGGCGATGGCGTGACTTCGCGGCAATACGCGCCGCCGAATCAAACCAGCTGCATTTTCGAACACGTTTATTTTGCGCGGCCGGACAGCAGGATCTTCGGACGCTGGGTGCAGGAGAGCCGCGAGGAGATGGGCCGGCAGTTGGCGCGGGAGTCGCACGTGGACGCGGACCTGGTCGTGCCGGTGCCGGATTCCGGCGTGACGGCTGCGATCGGCTACGCGGCGGAGAGTGGCATCCCGTTCCGCTTTGGGTTGATCCGCAATCATTACGTCGGGCGCACGTTTATTGAGCCGG
>JBAVUB010000295.1:0-1690 GCA_049696575.1 Acidobacteriaceae bacterium
CCGAGCCCACTGGCTCTGCATCAGCGAATGCTGGACGGCTTGCCAGTAGCCGTCGTCGTCAGCGGTAGGCGTGGTGAGAGCCGAGACTTCAACGGGTTCGTTGTTGATCAGGTTAAGGAAATTGCCGAACTCCTCGAGGTTCACACCCATCTGGTAAACGAGCTGGCTCAGCGCCATCTGCTGCGGACCGGTGAGTTCATCGAAGTTGCGGCAGTAGGCGCGCGCATTCTCGACGGCCTGGATTGCCGCGATGCGAAGGAGATTGCTCGCCTGATCGTCCGTGATCTGCGGGTCAAGCGACCAGATTCTTCGCCGGGAGCGCCGGATCGTTTTCCAGACGGCGAGCTTGTCGTTGAATTGATCGAGTACCTGTTGCAACTGAGCGGGGTCAAGGCCGGCAGCCTGCCAAAGCTCGGCTGAAGAAGGCTCGACGAAGGAATGAGGATTGAGAGGGTCGCTCTGCAGATGTTGCCGTTCCGGCAGATCGAGACTGAATCCGGCGCCGATCAGGGGCCGGCTGGTTTTCGGGTCGGGATACGCGGCGAGCACCCAGCCTTCGTGCCGGTGGTCGCGTAGAAGACTCATCAGATCCGAGAGGCTGAACTTGACCTCGGAATCGCGGAAGTCGAGCAGCGGCTGGACCGAGGGTGAAACGGTCGAAGTTTCAGGAATGGCCGGAATTCCGAGGACGATGGAAGCCGGCGAGAAAGATCGAGCCGGCACTGGCTCCGTAACTGGTCCGGTTAGCCCAACAACCGGGGCTGCGGTTTGCCCGACTGCGCAGGAGGCAGCCACGACCGCAAACAACACCAGGCTCAGTTGTCGCAGGGTGGCGCGCATCCTAAAGGGTGGTTCGGGCTCCTTTCGTTCCGTACACGATGCCTGAGGTCAGGGCGAAAGGCAATGGCAAAAAAGGATCACGGGCAAGTAACGTTCCATTTGTGACTGAGGAGCCATTGCAATTCCCGAAAGGGGGAACTGCCGGATGTACAGTTGTTGAAATCCGCAGTACGCTGTTGGGGTTGTTCGCGGAACCTATGGCCACCGTCTCCGTTCAAAGTCCGGCTGCGACCGCCACCCAGCGCATGGTTTCGCTCGACGTGCTGCGCGGCGTCACCATCGCGTTCATGATCATGGTGAACAACAACGGCTGGCACGCGTACTGGCCTTTCGAGCACTCGGACTGGAACGGCTGGACTCCGACCGACATGGTCTTTCCCACGTTTCTGTATGTCGTCGGCGTGACCATCGTCTTCTCCACCGAATCGCGACTGAAGCGCGGAGGAACGGCCGCGTCGCTGGTACCGCATATTGTTCAGCGCTTCGTGATCCTCTTCGCGCTGGGGGTGTTCCTGGCGCTGTTTCCGCTGTTCCACTGGTCGAACATCCGCGTCTACGGGGTGCTGCAGCGGATCGCTCTTTGCTATCTGGTCTGCGCCTTGCTGTATCTGTGGGATCGCCGCCTGAAAAACCCGGTGGCGCCGCTGGTGGTGCTGCTGGTGGTTTTGCTGGTTGGCTACTGGGTGCTGATGCGCTTTGTTCCCGTGCCTGGCTATGGAGTTCCCGGGCGCGATATTCCCTTCCTCGATAAGGACGCGAACATCGTCGCCTGGCTCGATCGCTCCATGCACATCGGCCGGTTGTGGGAAAAGACACGCGATCCCGAAGGTCTCCTCAGCACGTTTCCCGC
>JBAVUB010000296.1:0-6222 GCA_049696575.1 Acidobacteriaceae bacterium
ACGGAGACGTACTGCATCCTGCCGGCGGCGAGGTCAAAGACGGTGGTGACCCACAGGCTGTTGTGCGGAACGCGCTGGACGGTGAAGACAGCGCCCGCGATGTCGCGCGCGGGTTGCGGATAGAGGAAGCGCGGGTCCCAGTCCTTGCCACCCCAGCAGCGCTCGCCTTCGGGGCCGAAGAGCGGGGCGACGCGGGCGAGCGGCGCAGAGAGCTGAAAGTGGAAGCTGTTGCTGACGTGCGCGACCTGGGGTGGGGTTTGCATGGTTTCCGCCGTTTGGGGGGTGGTGAGGAACGGGAGCGCGAGGGTGAGGGCGAGGAGGGCTGGATTCATTTGCGTGGCCTTGGGCTGCGGGTCCTGGTATGCGGATGCCCGGTGCGTTCGCGAAGATGGTGGCTGTCGGTGGCGTGCAGCGTGAGTCCGTAGAGCTTTTTGAACTGCTCGATTTCCTTGAGGGTTGGCGCGGAGAACGGGGCTTTGCCTTCGAAGGCGTGGAGGACGATGCCTTCGAGGAGGTCGCCGAGGGTGAGGTCCTTGAGCTCGGCGACGGCTTTGAGGACCTTGAGGATGCGTTTTTCGATGCGGACGCCGGTCTGGACGCGTTCGACTTCGACGGGTTCGGCGTTGGGTTCGTTGGCCATTGCGTACCAATGTACCAGTGTACGTTGATAACGTCAAGGGCCGTCGTGCGTGCAATCAGGGGAGATGTGCGGCGGCGGCGATGGGGTTCCAGTGGTCGGAGCCGGCGAGGAAGACGCGAGGATAGAACCTGCGGGCTTCGGTGGCGGTGAGCTGGTGGGACCAGGGGACGCGGGCCGATGGTTGCGCGCCAGAACCGGTGCTGTGGTATTCGGCGAAGAAGGCGGTTGGCTCGTTGCTGGTCTTGCCCCAGTTGTTCCAGCCTTCGGGTCGGATGTCCGCGGGCAATTCCGTATCGATATAGACGACGCGGGCGTACGGACGCCAGGGGCGGCCGAGGTAAATGCCGGCATGATGCGCGTCGGGAGTGGGCGCGGGTTCGAGGCTGCTGGTGACTTTGCTGGAGAGGATGACGTAGCCGGTTTTTTGATTTGCGGAAGTGCGGGACTGGGCGGTGAGGTAGCCGGGGCCGTTGGCGTGGATCTCGACGTGATCGAAAACGGCGGCGGCGTTGCCGAAGATGAAGTCGACGACGCCTTCGACGTATGAATCGAGGTAGTACTGGCGGCCGTAGTCGGCGAAGAGTGTGTCCTGGTGGCCGAGGAAGCGGCAGTGCTTGAAGACGACGCGGTCGGCGCGAACGGCGATGGCGACGGCCTGGCCGGTGTTGCCGGCGGTGTTTTCGAAGGTGAGATTGTCGGCTTCGAAGCCGGCGCCGTTGACCTGGACAGTTTCGGTGAAGAAGGTGCCGCCGGCTTGTTTGGCATTCAGGCTGTTGGTGATGACGACATCGCTTGGCGCGTGGCCCATGCCGAGAAGCGTGATGTTGGGATGGTTCTGCGTGATGTTGAGGCGCTCATGGTAGGTGCCGGGTGCGATTTCGATGAAGACGCGACCGGCGTGGGCGGGCCAGGGGTGGTGGTCGAGGGCCATCTGAATGGTGGGGAATTCGGTGGTGCCTTCGATGCCGGTCTTCACATCGGGCGAGACGCGGACGTGAACGTCCTGGGCGTAGAGCGGGAGGATGAGGAGGAGAGCGAGTGACAGGAGGGTGAGGCGCATCGGGGCTGGGTTCAAGGGCGCGTTTGCGCCACGATGTGAAAGTCTACTCTGTTGAGACTGCGGGGAGGTGGGTTTGCTGAGACGCCGGACTGGGATTGTGTTGCTGCTGGGGGCGACGATTGGGAGCGCGGGTGTGGCGCGAGCGCAGGCGCCGCTGAGTGACGGGAGCGGGGCGTACGCGACGGGGAAGTATCGGAATCTGTTCAAGGAAGACGGGCACTCGGAGAAACAGATTCGGGGGAAGATCGATGCGGCGTACCAGCAGCTGTTTCACGGCGATCCACAGACGCAGGCGATTGCGTTTGTGGCGGGGAGCAATGCGAATGGGTCGCTGATTTACGTGACGGACTGGAACAACCACGACGTGCGGACAGAGGGAATGTCGTACGGGATGATGATCACGGTCGAGCTGAACAAGAAGGCGGAGTTCGACGCGATCTGGAACTGGGCGATGACCTATATGTACATCGCGGACCCGAAGGCGCCGAGCTACGAATACTTCGCGTGGTCGTGCAAGACGGATGGGACGCACAACTCGGAGGGAGCGGCACCGGACGGCGAGTCGTATTTTGCGATGGCGCTGTTGTTTGCGGCGAATCGGTGGCCGGGCGGCCAGGGAATCTACAACTATCGCGCGCAGGCGGAGAAGCTGCTGACGGCGATGGTGCATCGGGAGACGATCACCGCGCCGGGGCCGCGGGGTGCACACAGCGTGGGCGCGGAGATGAACGAGGATCCGCCGATGGTGAAGTTTGTGCCGGAGGTGATGCCGCATCCGTTCACGGATCCGTCGTATCACTTGCCGGCGTTCTATGAGTTGTGGGCGCGGTGGGGACCGGCGGAGGATCGGGATTTCTGGGAGCGGGCAGCGGAGGCGAGCCGCGCGTTTTTCCCGAAGGTGACAAACGCGGAGACGGGGCTGGCCCCGGACTTTGCGAATTTCGACGCAAGCCCGATGGAGGGGCCGTTTTCGCGGCGGGCGAGCGTGTTCGGGTACGACGCGTGGCGGGTGGCGAGCAACTGGAGCGTGGACTGGTCGTGGTGGCACAAGGCGCCGGCGGAACAGACGCTGAGCGATCACATCCAGAACTTTTTCGAATCGCAGGGTACGGACACGTATGGGCCGATGTACACGCTGGACGGCAAACCGCAGGCGCCGAATCCGCGGCAGACACACGAGGAGCATCCGGAGGGGCTGGCGGGGACGAATGCGGTGGCGGGGCTGGCAGCGACGGACCGGGACCGAGCACGTCGATTCACCGAGGCGCTGTGGAACACAAAGATTCCGTCGGGGCAGAGCCGGTATTACGACGGCATGCTCTATCTGATGAGCCTGATGCACTGCGGCGGGGAGTTTCGGATCATCGGGGGGGAAAACCAGGCATTAGAGTTTAGGGATTAGGAATTAGAAGAATCGCCGACGCGGAGAACCGTGCGACCAGCGGAGGGATCGCCGATTGAGCAATCCCTCCGCTGTGTTCTTGCGCCGGGTTGGACGCAAGGTGAGGAGAGCTAGCGCTTCTTCAGGTCGTCATAAAGCTGATTGACCCAGAGCGTGCCGAGGCCGGTGGTGTAATCCCAACCGGGCAGAGCGGTGTAGAGACCGTTCGCTCCGAGGGTGATGTCGTGGAAGCCGCCTTCG
The DNA here is from genome assembly GCA_049696575.1 of Acidobacteriaceae bacterium. Classification (GTDB taxonomy): domain Bacteria; phylum Acidobacteriota; class Terriglobia; order Terriglobales; family Acidobacteriaceae; genus Palsa-343. Next base: position 3,343 of record JBAVUB010000296.1, read on the forward strand.
GGATAGCTGCCGACGACGCCGGTTCCGTCGTAGAGGCTGTAGTAGGTGATGGGCGCAAATCCCAGTTTAGGGTTCGCGGTGATCATACGGGCCCAGACACCGACAGCGAGCGGCGAGGAAAGGCTGGTGCCGCCGACGCCTTCCCACGCGCCGTTGACGTAGACATTGGCGCCGGATTCGGGGTCGGCGTCCATGGCGATGTCGGGAATGCCTTTCGAGCTGAGCTGGGAGCTGGGGATGTTCGCGGCGGTCTGCCAGTAGGGCGAGTACTCAAACTGACTGATGCCGCCGCCACCTGCGTTCCACGCGGTCTCGACGTCGTAGTTGCCGTCAGAGTTGGTGAGCAGCGTGGTTCCGCCCACACCCATGACGTACTGCGAGGTAGCCGGATAGTTGACCATGGGAACGCCGGCAGGAACGCCGTTCTCGCCGACTACCGCGGGGCAGAAGGAGCCAGTGTCGCCGGTGGAGGAGAAGAGGGTCTGGCCCTGCGCGGCGGCTTCGGCGAAAAGCTCATCGTCGGCAAGCATGGAGCCGTCGAGGTACGGGAAGATCTCGCATTCGCCGAAGGAGGCATTGGCGATCCGCGCCTTGTCGTCAGTGACCCAGCGGCTGAAGGCGAGCGCGAGGTCGGAGTCGGTCATGGAGGTGGAGTCGTAAAGGTAGAGATGCTTCACGAGGCCGCCGGCCATGCCGGTGGAGTACTGGGTGTCGAGGTCCCACTCATCGGCGCCCGAGGTGTCGGTGCTGGCGATGCCGACGGGCACGACGGTGACGGGGAAGGAGGGGAATCCCCAGCTGGATTCGGCGGCTTTGAAGTCCTTGAGGACGCCGCTCAAATCACCTTCCGCAATGATGGCGATGGTGGCTTTGGAAGCAGCGGGCACGCCGTTGGCGGAATAAATCTGCCAGAAGTTCTGCGGCGTGTAGCTGACGGCGTACTGCGGGGCGCTCACGGAGGCCTGCGTAACGATCGCGGGTTTCATGTGGCCGATGGTGTTGAGGCCGAGCACGGCGCCGACGATGGAACCGAGAGAAGCGGGCACCTGCGCGGGCGCGGTGTTGCCGTAGACGAGGTTGCCGAACTGCGCGAACTGCTCGATGGGGGTATTGAATGCGGCTGAGGCCTGAGCAACGGTGCCGTCAGCGCTGACGAGCAGATTGTTTGGTTCGACGGTTACATTTTCAAAACCCCGGCTCTGCAGATAGCTGAGCACCTGCTGCGCCTGTGCGGAACTGGGAGCGTAGGCAGCAGCGAACTGCGCGGGCGTGAGGGTCTGACCGTAGAGCGCGTTGTTGGGATTGTTGATGTTTTCGATGTACGTGTTGAGCGCAGCCTGGTTCTGCAGTTTGAGCGCGACGCGGACGGTGATGGCCTGTTGGGGATCGGTTGGGCCATAGTCGGCAGCGGAAGCGAGTTGCGAGACGGAGATGCCCTGGGTGGCGGTGCTGACCCAGGCGGTTTGTGCGTTGGTGGGTATGGCGGTGGTGGCGGCGAGGGCGGCAAAAAGCGAGGCCGCAAGGAATCGTGCGTATTGCATGCGATGGTCTCCTGAATTTTGAGGATGGAACAACGTGGGCCGGTCCGGCCGAGCTGCGTGGGTCGAACTTATGCAAAATGCAGGGAAGGGCATAGTTGGTTGTTCTGTTGATGAAGAAAAAAAACAAAATCTGCGGCCGGAGGCATGGTTTGGGGCGAGGTGAGAAGTTTTGTCACAGTGGCGACTGCATAATCTGCGCGAATGCGGGAAAAAGTTCATAAGTTCGGGAGGCAGCTAAAAAGGCGGTCAGCTATAGAACGGTCGGCCGTGAAGCGGGTAGCTAAGAACCGGGTAGCGGCCAGCGGCGCATGGATGAGTGGTATTGTCACGATCAGCAGACGATGGGTTATTCAGTCACACAGAACGGACGAACGCGCAGCTTTGGCGATCTGAAGACGCTGCTGGCGAAGGCGACGCCGGCGCGGTCGGGCGATGCGCTGGCTGGAATCGCGGCGGAGAACGAAGAGGAACGTGCGCTGGCGAAGATGGCGCTGGCCGAGGTTCCGCTGGCGCGGTTTGCGGAAGAGCTGCTGATCCCGTATGAGCAGGACGAGGTTACGCGGCTGATCGTGGATACGCACGATGCGCAGGCGTTTGCCGCGATCGGCGGGCTGGCGGTGGGGGAGTTTCGCGAGTGGCTGGTCGATCCGGCGACGGACACGGATGTGCTGGCACGGACGGCGCCGGGGATTACGCCGGAGATGGCGGCGGCGGTGTCGAAGCTGATGCGGAATCAGGATCTGATTCTTGCGGCGCAGAAGTGCCGGGTGGTGACGCGGTTCAGGAACACGCTGGGCCTGCCGGGGCGACTGTCGGTGCGGCTGCAGCCGAATCATCCGACGGACGATGTGCGAGGGATTGCCGCGTCAATGCTGGAGGGTTTGCTCTATGGCTGTGGCGATGCGGTGATCGGAGTCAATCCCGCCTCGGACAGTTTGCAGGCAGTGACGCGGCTGCTGGAGATGATGAACGCATTTCGGGAACGCTACGACGTGCCCACGCAAACATGTGTGCTGGTCCATGTTACAAATACGCTGCGCGCGATGGAGCGGGGCGCGCCTGTGGACCTGGTGTTCCAGTCGATTGGCGGGACGGAGGGGACAAATCGGAGCTTCGGTGTTTCACTCGCGCTGCTCGAGGAGGCACGGGCGGCGGCGCTGGAGTTGAAGCGCGGGACGGTGGGCGACAACGTGATGTATTTCGAGACGGGGCAGGGCAGCGCGCTTTCGGCGGGCGCTAACGAAGGCGTGGATCAGCAAACGTGCGAGGCGCGAGCGTACGCGGTGGCGCGGCATTTCAAGCCGCTGCTGGTGAATACGGTGGTGGGGTTCATCGGGCC
>JBAVUB010000297.1:0-2280 GCA_049696575.1 Acidobacteriaceae bacterium
TCCCAGACGCGACCGATGGGGCGCTGGCGCTGGCTGCGGATGCGCCGCCAGATCTGGATCGGATCCGTGAAACGGTGTGCGCTGCGCTGGGCCGCGAGGGGCACGAGACGGCGGCCAACCTGATCCACCAGGGCGCCTGGGCACAGCAGGGCCCGGCGATTCAGGTGCAGCTGGCGGTGGGAAAGACGATGCTGGCGCTGACCGTGAATGCCGAAGCGGAGGCGATCTGCCGCAAGACGATGCGAGCGATGGGGGCGACACAGAAGATCGCGTTCGTGCCGAGTGAGAATGGAACGAAAGCCGCGGTGAAGGACGCCCCGCCACCGATGGCTGGCAGCGCGCGGTCGGCGGCGATGGAGAATCCGCTGGTGCAGAAAACCAAAGAACTGTTCAAGGCGGATATCCGCAGCGTGCTGGATTTACGGGACCCGAACTGAATCACACAGAATGGCGGATTGAAGGACCGATGCTGAATCCTTTGAAACTTCAGGAAATGCTGGGACAGGCGAAGCAGATGCAGGAGCAGATCCAGCAGAAGCTGGCCGCGACGGTGGTGGAAGCCTCGTCGGGAGGAGGCGCGGTGACGGTGAAAATGAACGGCAAGAAAGAAGTCTTGAAAGTGAGCATCGATCCGGCGGCGGTGACCAGCCTGACCGGACCCAACGCCGACGTGGAGATGTTGGAGGACCTGATTGCGGCGGCGGTGAACGAAGCCGGGCGGCGGGCCGACGAGATCGTGAAGTCCAACGTGCAGGGCATGCTGGGCGGGCTCAACTTGCCCCCGGGGCTGTTGTAGTCGTCTGATCCGTTATGGTTCTTTTTGTCGAGACTCGCTTATGAAGACGCGCCGCGATTTTCTGATCGGATCCGGGATGGCGACGGCCGCCGCATGGCTGACGCGCGGAAATCTGCTGGCGCAAGCTGCCTCCGCTCCGAGCGTAGGTGCTCCCGCCAGCACGAACCCCGCGGTGCAGCCGAATCCCACCTTGCCCCAGCAGCTGCGCACGGCGGCGGCGAACGAGAAAATCAAAACGACGAAGCTGACCGACACGATTTTTCTGCTGCAGGGCGTGGGCGGGAACATCGTTTTTCAAACCGGGCCGGACGGCGGTCTGCTCATCGATTCGGGCATCTCGACAGGGACGCACCACCTGCTGGACGCGCTGAGCAAGCTGGATACGAATAAGCCGAAGATGCTCATCAACACGCACTGGCACTTCGATCACACCGACGGCAATGCCGAAATGCACAGCGAGGGCGCGTTCATCGTCGCGCAGGACAATACCCGCGTGCGGCTTTCCAAGCCGCAGTACATGGCTTGTTACGACGTGCACTTCCCTGCCGCGCCGGACGCCGCGCTGCCCCAGGAGACCTTCACGGACGCGGAGACGCTGTGGGTGAACAACGACCGGGCGGACCTCACCCACACACCCGACGCGCACACCGATTCGGACATCTTCATCCACTTCCATCGCGGCAATGTGATCCACACCGGCGATCTGTGGTTCAACGGGATGTATCCGCTGATCGATCTGTCGAGCGGCGGCACCATCAACGGGATGATGCACGGCGTGGATCAGGTGCTGGCGCTGGCCGATGAGCGGACGAAGATTGTCCCTGGGCATGGTGCCCTGGGGGATAAGGCGGCGCTCGCGCGGTACCGCGAAATGCTCGGGACGGTGGCGGATCGGGTGATGAAACTGAAGTCTTCGGGCGAAAGCGTCGATCAGGCCGTAGCTGCGAAGCCGACCGCGGACCTGGACGCGGTGTGGGCGCACGGCGCGATGAAGCCGGACACGTTTGTCGCGCTTGTGTACGACTCGCTATAGACTGATCGGCGAGTCTTTCTGGAGACGATTCATGGTCAGCAGCTTGCCCTGGCGGCGGCCGCTCGTTCTCACTGCTGCGTTGCTCGCGCTCTTCCCTGCCCTCGCTCAGCTGAAACCCGCGCCTGCATCGGCGATCACCTTCACCCTCGATAATGCCGCATACAGCCGGAATTGGCCGGTCAGCGTCGTCAGCATCACGATCAACAGCCGGCCCGTCCGTCTCGACCAGCCGGTGCGCGTGCAGGGGAACTGGATCAAAACCGTCGTCGTCACCTTACGCAACGTATCGCCCAAACCGATTGTGCGCGCGGGCATGTTGATCAGCTTCCCCGAATCCGGCAACGGCACGCAGGGAAATCCCTACCTGGCATCGTGGTCGACGCAGGGCCGGGAACCAAAGATCATCTGGTATGCGGTGGACGGCTCCTACCATCCGCCGCCCATCGCACCG
>JBAVUB010000298.1:0-3024 GCA_049696575.1 Acidobacteriaceae bacterium
TCCATCGATACGTCCTTCACGTGCGTGGCGATGTACCAGTGGAATCCGAACGGATCCTCGACCCCCGCCATCCGATCGCCATAAAACTGGTCGGCAGGTTCCCGCACGCTCTTCGCCCCGGCAGCCACCGCCTGACGGTACACCGCATCGCAATCCCCCACGTACAGCATCAGACACGACGTGGCCCCTCCAAAATGCGCCGGACTGTAGATTTTCCGCTCGGGATGCTCATCGGCCATCATCACCACCGAATCGCCCATACGGATCTCCGCATGCTGCAGCCGTCCATCGGCCGCCGGCATGCGCATAATTTCAGTCGCGCCGAATGCCTTTTTGTAAAACTCGATGGCCTGCGCGGCCCCACGAATATACATATAGGGCTGCACGCTGTGGTAGCCCTCGGGTATTGCTTTCACTGGAGACATAATCCCTCCTGGGATGAAGACCATTGTGGCCCTCCGCCCCTCGCCAGGATTGTAAAAATTTGAAGGAGACGCGGCACGAAATTGACCGATGAACTGACTAGTGTTATGACTAGTCATAGGAGTCATTATGCCTTGGCAGGTTCAGGATGCAAAAGCGCGATTTAGTGAGTTCCTCGAGGCCAGCCTCAAAAAGGGGCCACAAGTAGTGACGCGTCGTGGAGTCGAAACGGCGGTCCTGGTTCCAATTGAAGAGTGGCGCCGGCTGAACGACAGGGCACGTCCGACCCTGAAGGACTGGCTCTTGGCGCCGGAGCCACGATTCGATGACTTCCCCGAGATGATTCCCAAGCGCGGCCGGGTGCGCCGCCGCAGTGTCGGGATCGAGTAGATGTACCTTCTCGACACGAACGTCGTTTCTGAATTACGCAAGGCGCGGCCGCACGGCGGCGTGATCGCGTGGCTGGGCAGCGTCTCAACCAGCCAGCTCTATCTCTGCGCATTCACGCTCGGGGAATTGCAGGCGGGAGCGGAACGCACCCGGAGGCAGGACCAGAAAAAAGCAACCGAGATCGATGCCTGGATCGACGAGATTCCCGCAGTTTGGGAAATTATCTCGATGAATGCGCCCATATTTCGCGAATGGGCCCGGTTGATGGCAGGGAAATCCGATGAACTATTCGAAGATGCGATGATTGCTGCTACGGCTCGGGTCAGAGGATTCACGGTGGTCACGCGCAACGTCAAAGATTTTCGACACTTTCACGTTGAAGTACTCAACCCATTCTCAGCCGCGCGCTGACTTCCTTCCCGTTACGCCATCGGCACGTGATTCAAATGCTCCGTCGCCAGCGCCAGATACGCCGCGGGCGTCAGCCCAGAAAAGCCCTGGAAATCGTGAATGAAGTGCGCCTGGTCGTAATAGCCGCCATCCAGCGCCACCTGCGCCCAGTCCACCGATTTCCTGCGATGAACAGCCTGCAACACCCGCTGGAATCGCCGCACCCGGCAAAATGCCTTGGGCGTCAGCCCCACCTGTTCCCGGAATAGTTCGATAAACCGCCTCTGACTCAGCCCAATACTCTCCATCACGCCGGAGACCGTTGCAACCTGCGGCGCACGGCAAATATGGCCGCGGGCATATTCGATTGCGGGATGCAGTTCCAGCCCGCGCACCAGCTGCACCATCAGGGCCCGCTCCAGCACCGCGAACATCGCATCCGCAGAAGAGGCCGCCAGCAGCTGCTCGCGAATCTCGCCCGCCGCGCCCCGCCACAGCGCTTCCAGAGGCATCGAAAGATTCGCCACTTCCCCCGCAGGCTCACGGAAAAACGGAAAGCTCCCACCCGGCCGGAACTGGATCCCCACCACCCGATCCTCGCTGGCCGTATCAATGGCAAAGCAGTGGGTCCGCGCGCCAGTCAGCCCCGCCAGCCCGCACGATACATAGCGGCGAGGATCACCTGCGTCGTAGAGACGCATCTCCTCATCGTGCAGATTGAAGACAATCGAAGCCTCGCCATTCGGCAGCAGCCGCTCCCGAGCATGCGGGCCTGGCGCCCCTTCCCAATACCAGAAGCATCGGATGAAGGAGGCCAGCGGCGCCGATGGTACGTGGAGGCGGTGCATCATCTCACTGCCACCAGATTGCCGGAAATCGGCAACCGTGCGCAAGCGGAGCCCCGCCTTCGCCGGATTACCTCCTCTGTTTTGTCTTACGACGCCAGCATCGAGGCAACAATCGGGGCAATTTCCTCAGCTTCCTTCACCGTTGGAGGTCGCGCCATCACCCGGATCGTCCCCTGCCCATCCTGCACCATCATCATCGTTTCCGAACAGCCGCCGCAGAGCCAATAGTGCTCCAGGCGGTGCGGGCGCTTTACTCCCGTTTCCCTTGTACCGACCGATGCATCGAAAATGAAAATCCGGCCTTCCCGCAGATAGTGCAGGGGCTTGCCGCATCCTGAGTTCGCGCAGTTGTTCACCACAGGGTGTCTCCCTTCAGCGGTTACCAGCAATTGTGGGCGTGAAGCCGCACGCCGCTTTCAGGACAGAAAAGGGAGAGGGGGAGGTGTGCGGTCAGCCAGGGAACTCCGCATCCTTGCCTTTTTCGCCCGCTGAGCCCTTCAGCGTGTTTCCAACAGTGGTCAGTGCCGCCTGAAAGCGGCGTGCGGTTCCATGTAGACGTATGGGGAAAAAGGTGAGAACAACCTCAGGCCCCGGCGAACGATCTGTCACGCTTCAATTGTCGGAGTATGAGGGCAGGGTCAAAATTCTGTCAAGGCCTCAGACGACCAGACTACATCAAAAATCAATGCCAGATGGGCCAGAAGTAATGTGGAAAAAACTAATCATTAATGCATTCGTTGTTCCAAACCATAACTTGTCTCTTCCCTGCACTATAACTATATTATAAACAATAACTAACGGGCCGCCTCTCGCGAGAAGACCAGCCGCAGGCTCTCGCGCGCTGCCAAACCCTGCATCCACACCGGGCATCCGTCGATTCGGGAACGCCGTCGCTCCAGGGATGGGGCTCGGCTAGTTTTTGGTCGGCGTCAGTTCCATCGGCTCCGTCAGACTGAACACCAGCATCGATCCC
>JBAVUB010000299.1:0-8827 GCA_049696575.1 Acidobacteriaceae bacterium
AGGGAGTGGAACCTTTCTCCTGCCGCCAGCGTATGGTCCGGCATGAGGCAGCTATGGGTTTGTGCAACCGCGGTTCTGCTCGCGGGCAGCGCGGCGGGATTCGGGGAGACGGTGGGCGACTGCGATCATCCCATCGAAGCGCCGCTGCGGTCGAGAGCCGCGCTGGTGATCGAGTCGCGTCCGGCAGGCGTGGACATTGTCGCGACCGATGCGGAGACGATCCGGGTCTCGTGCACCGTCAATCGCCAGGAGTATGCGGGATATGTCGAGCTGCGATTCTCCGGGACGCCGGGGTATGGCCGACTGCACATTACGGGAGACGACGTCAGAAACGAAAACCTGCACATCCGCATCGAAGTGCCGCGCAAGACGAATCTGCGTTTTCATATGGGCGCCGGCGAAGTGAAGGTGGACGGCGTGGTGGGCGACAAGGACATCGATCTGTACGCGGGGCAGATTTCAGTTACGTCTCCGGGGGGCTGGAGCTATAAGTCGCTGGACGCGTCGGTGGATATCGGCGACGTGAATGCTGCGGCCTTCGGCGTGGATAAGGGTGGTTTCTTCCGCAGCTTTAGCAGGACAACGCCGGACGGGGAATACCGGCTGCGGGCGCATGTGCTGACGGGGGAGATTGATCTGCAGTAGGTGGGCCCTGCGGGACGCTGATTATCCCCTGCTTGCGAGAAGCTGCAGGAGTGGCCTCGGGCGCATGATAAGCAGGGTGCCTAACCTTGTCGGAATGGGTTCATTCATCCATTGCCCGAAATGCCCTTTGTCACCGGTGGCCAGGTAGTCGGCCCCTGCCTGAAGGGCTGCGGCCAGGATGGGCTGGTCCTTGGGCGGGAGAACAAAGTGCGAGGCAAGCGGAAAGCCGGCCGCGTCCGAGACCAGGTGAGTCATTTCCAGCAGGCCTTCGAACCGCTTTCGATGCTCGTCACTCACACAGTTTCTGCGAGTCTCATCCGCTGCGTAGAACGAGGTCAAACACACGACGCGAGGCTCCCTCCAGAATTGCAGGAAGAGGTGGTCGGGCTCGTAGGACGCGGAGAAGAGAACATTCGCGTCGAGGAAGACGCGGAGGAGTTCAGGCACGGCGTCGCGCCGCTCGATCGCGGCTTGCGAGGTTGGTGTGGATTCTGGACATCATCCGGCCAAACTCCTTGTCGGTGGGTAGATCCTCGCGGCGGACATCTTCGGTGTTGGGTATAGCTGCTGGATCCAAACCCATGGCGCGAATCGCCTTACAGGCGTTGTCGTAATCGCGCCGGGATACTGCGTTATTGAGAAAGAACTCGGCCTTGCGCTCAGGCGTGTAGATTTCCACCGGGACGGCGACAGCGGGGCGCAGGAGGATACCGTCTTCGCGCTCTTCGGTGACGAGCAGATCGCCTTCTTTCAGGGCGAAGCGCTGGCGGAGTTTGGCGGGGATGACGAGGGTGCCGCGTTTGCCGAGCTTGGCGGTTTCCATACAGAACCTCTGAATATCAGGATATCAGATATTCTGCCGGGGCCCAGCATTTGCATATCGAGGACCGCCTGCGACCTTGGCGGTATGGGTTTAGTTCAGAAACATCGTCCGATACAGCGTGTCGCGCTGGCGAGGCTGGAAACCGGCGTCGCGGATGATGCGGCGCAGTTCCTCTTCGGTGGTGCAGTTCGACGTGCCGGCGGCGCGGACGACATTTTCTTCGAGCATGACGGAGCCGACATCGTTGCCGCCGAAGCGCAGGCCCAGTTGCAAAACCTTGAGCCCCTGGGTGACCCAGCTGGACTGGACGTTCTCGATGTTGTCGAGATAAAGGCGCGAGATGGCGAGGACTTTGAGGTAGTCGACCGCGGTGGCTTCGTCCCAGCCGCGGCCGCCGAGCGCGGTGTTCTTGGGCTGGAAGCTCCAGGGGATGAAAGCGGTGAATCCCCCGGTTTCTTCCTGGAGGCGCCGAATGACGTCGAAGTGGTTGACGCGCTGGTCTAAAGTTTCGTCCACGCCGAACATCATCGTCGCCGTCGTACGCATGCCGAGCTGATGGGCGGTGCGGTGCACCAGCACCCAGTCGTCGGTGCCGCATTTGAGGCGGGCGATGCGGTGACGGACTTCGTCGTCGAGGATTTCGGCGCCGCCGCCGGGGATGGAGTCGAGGCCGGCGTCGCGCAGGCGCCGGATGGTGTCGCGCACGGAGAGTTCGCTGTACTCCGCGATGGCCAGGATTTCCGAAGCGGAGAAGCAATGCAGCCAGATGGAGGGGAAGCGCTGCTTGATGCCGCGCAGCAGGCGCTCGAACCAGTCGATCTTCAGATCCGGATGGAGGCCGCCCTGCATGAGCACGCCGGTGCCGCCCATCTCAAGGGTTTCGGCGATCTTCGCGTAGATGGTTTCGAAGTCGAGGATGTAGCCTTCGCTCGCCTGCTTGCCTTTGAGGGGACGGTAGAAAGCGCAGAAAGTGCAGTATTCGGTGCAGAAATTCGTATAGTTAATATTGCGATCGATGATGTAGGTGACGACGCCTTCGGGGTGGAGCCTTTTGCGGACGGCGTCGGCTTCCATGCCCAGACCGATGAGATCGTCAGAACGGAAGTAGTCGAGGGCTTGCTCGCGAGTCAAGGGCATAGTTTCATTGTCAGGAAAATCGGGCGGCGCGTCCAGCGGTGGCTGCAACGCCAGGACGCGCAGTTCGCATCGGAACATGCAGAAACGCAATCATTCATCTTCAACGCTTGATATTTGCAAGGAGGACCCTACCCTATGAGTCTGCTTCCATATTTTCGCCGTTTCGTCTTCATGATGCTGTTACTGCTGGCCGCGACACCTTTATCGCTGTACGCTGCCGCCCCTGCGCCCGACACCCTGGTGCTGAGCAATGGCGACACTCTGCACGGAAAGCTGGTGGAGGAGGCGGGAGGGACGGTGACGTTCCACTGCGATCCGCTGGGCGATGTCAAGCTGACGTGGGACAAGATCAAGGAACTGCACACCGCCGCGAACTTTGCCATCTTGAACGCGGAGATGAAGAATCGCGGCAGGAAGGCGGCAAAGAATCTGCCCGAGGGCGGCATCGACATGGCCAACGGCGCAGTGACGGTGCATCCGGCGAATGGCGGCGCTGCTCCGGCTCCGATTCCGGTGAAGGACGCCGCGGTCATCGTGGGCAGCGCAGAGCTGGACAAGCAGCTGAATCACGAGCCAGGTTTCTTTACGGGATGGAATGGTGCGGCGACGGCGGGAGCGACGCTGGTGAGCGCGACCCAGGATCAGTACGCGGTGTCGGGAAGCATCGGGCTGGTGCGGGTGATCCCCACGGTGACGTGGCTGGATTCGCGCAACCGCACGTCGGCGGACTTCAGCGGGTCATTCGGCAAAATCACGCAGCCGGCGTTTACGAGCGTTGGCGTTTTTACGCCCGCCAGCGTGACCAAATCGTCGATTTCGCATTTCGATGCCGAGCGCGACGAATACGTTTCGGCGCGCATTTTTGCTCTCGGACAGGCCGTCTTCGACCACAACTACAGCCAGGATCTGAACCTGCAGCAAATCTATGGCGGCGGGCTGGGCTGGACGGCGCTCAAGACGCCAAAGCAGGAAGCGGATCTGAAGGCGACGGCACAGTACGAGAAGCAGGATTTCATCACCGGAGCTTCATCGGCGAACCAGAATCTGATCGGCTCGACGTTCTCGGGCAGTTATCTGCTGAAGCTGAAGCTGGTGACGTTCACCCAGGGGCTGGCCTACATCCCGGCATGGAACAATACGCGGGCCTATTCTGCAGAAGAGACGGATACGTTCGCGTTCCCGGCCTACAAAAATCTTGGTTTCTCGGTGGGAACCCTGGACAGCTATCTGAACGATCCGCCGGCGACCGAGCCGCCGACGAAACGGAATTCGTTCCAGTTCACGATGGGACTGACCTACGCGATCAAATCGAAATACTGAGGGAGACGGGCGGCGCAGCTGCTAAGCGTGGAGGGGGTGCGCTTCCTGCGTTGCGGGCTCGGCGACGGATTTTTCAAGGCGGCGCAGCTGGTCGAGATGATGGCGGATGTGGATGACGTGGAAGCGGCGCCACTGATCGGCGCGCAGCGGACCGAGGATGAAATGAGTGGCAATGCGCTGCAGGCCGAAGCGGTGACGGCACTGGTCAATGACCGAATCCATTTTATCGAGTTCCTGGCCGAGAAGATCGAGGAGCTCGGACCCGTTCATGGGCGGCCAGTGCAGCTGGTCGGGCCGCGCAAAAATGGGAGCGGGCGTGCCGCGGGGCATCTGGCCGAACGAGAGCATGACCATCTGCAGAAGCCATTGGATCGGGGAGCCGTGATCGGCGGTGGGGTGACCGCGATCGAGGCGCTTCTCCAGCACCCGGCTGGAGCTGCGGCAGGTGAGCACAAGGTGCTCGATGACCTCCTGAGCGCTCCACAGGCGGTCGTCCTGGCGGGGATGCAGCTGGCACCACTCCGCCGGCTTGCCCGTTAGCTCCGGGCGGTAGAGGTCAAAAACCTGCTGGAGAACCGGATGCATAAAAAGGGCCGCAGGGCAAAGTGAAATCTGGTTGGGGGAACTATACCACCGGGTGCCCGGTTACGACGGTGGCTCTGCACCCATTTCCTTCAGGGCCTTGCGAACTTCTTTGGCGTGCGGGCCGTTGGGCAACGCGCTGAGATACAGACGGTAGTTGCGGAGCGCTTCGTCGGTGTGGCTCAGGTGGCGCGCGGCTTCGGCCAGGCCGAAGACCGCTTCGGCGTTGCCGGGATCGGAGCGGTTCGCCTCGATGAAACGGTCGTAAGCGCCCCTCCAGTTGCTCGATTCAAGGTAGTAGTCGCCGATCTGCGCATCTTTTTTGGCAAGCTTCGGATTGTACGGCAGCTCGGACACAACGCCCGGCGGCGGCGCGACGTCGGTGGTGGGCACATCGAGCCCCTTCACCTGGCTGGAGCTGTAATTCTGGTCGTCGGGGGGATTCGGATGGGCGGAGGGTGAGGAATCGTTCTGGTGCGCGGCTTTTTCGGACTGCGCTTCGGGGAACGGATTCTGATCGGAAGATGTTTTTGGGGGGGATGCGCTTTGCGGCGCGGTTTGGGGCGTTGGAGCCGAGGGCTCCGCGTTGTCCTGCTGCTGGTCCTGATGCGCGGCGGCCTCGGATTGCGCCTCCGGGAAGGGATTCTGCTCGGCAGTGCTCTTCTTCGGCTGGTCCTTCTTCTGGGGGTTCGATGAGCTGGCCGGGGCCACTGGCTTCTGCTGCGGCGGCGCGGAGTTGTCCTGCTGCTGGGCTGCGATGGACAGCGAAAGCAAAAGGACGGACGCGGCGATGGAGGAGCGCAGCAGCATTTCCTCTTATTTTAGACGCCGGATGGGTGAGAAAGAGGCCTGGGAATTGGTATCCTGGTCGGGTATGAGTCTGATCATTCGCTCTTCGGCGATTCATGCTGCGGGCTGTTACACCCTGGCTCCCATCCGCAAAGGCGCGCGGGTGGTGGAGTATACCGGGCCGCGCATCTCGAAAGACGACGCGGATGTGAAGTACGAGCACTCGCCGACGACTTACTTATTTGGCGTGGGCGACGGCACCACAGTAATCGACGGGCACGGGACGGCCATGTTCATCAACCACTCCTGCGATCCCAACTGCGAGACGGAAGAGATTGAGGGGCGAGTGTGGATCATGGCAATCCGCAACATCAGGCCGGGCGAGGAACTGACGTACGACTACTATCTCTACGATGGCGACGACGATGAGGCGCGGTGCAACTGCGGATCGGCGCACTGCCGGAAGAGCATGTATTCGCCGGAGGAGATTCGCCGGCGGGCGCGATTGGCGAAGAAGAAGGCTGCTGGCGGCAAACGCCGTCGCCGCGCCGGGAAACGCGGGCGGACGACAATATGACGAAGGGCTGAAGCCTGCGCCTGGAATGCCACTGCGCTCATACCTGCTTCGTCATTTTCACGATGGGCAGCACTTCCCCGTTGGCCAGGGGCAGATCGATGCGTTCGCCCTCAAGGTAGCCGTGGCGGCGATAGAGCGGGATTCCGGTCAACGTGGCCCCCATTTCGAAGCGCGTGAAGCCTTCGGCCTGAGCGGCCTGCTCGCACAACTCGAGGATGCGCGTGCCGATGCCGCGCCGCGCCCAGGCGGGGTGAACGAAGAAGGCGCGAATTTTGGCGGCGTCGGTGCGCGAATCGAGGAAGGCGTCGTCACGTCCGGGGCGATGATCGCTGCCGTAGGGTGTTTTGCGGCGGGACCAGCCGCCACAGGCCGCAAGGCCGTCAATAGTGTCGGGACCGGCGGGGTCATCCGGCGCTTCGACTGCAAAGTAAGTGCCGTCGGCGATCAGCTGCGTGTCGAGACCCAGCCATGTGCCCAGCGCCTGATCCATCTGAGAGGGCGAGTAGTCCCGCGCCTGCAGCCCGTGGACGGAGGCCTCAATGAGCGGCCCGAGGCGGGGAATGTCTGCGGGTGTCGCGAGGCGATAACGGAGCTGGCTCGCGACGGGCTGCATCGCAACATTGTATTGGGGAAGAGATGGGACGACAGGGCCGGGCTCAGCCGGCCTTTTGGATGTCTGCGCGCTGCCTGGGCCTGAAGACCACGACGGTGGGGCGGCCACTGGTTTCGTAGCGCCGCTTCTCGACGACGTCGAATTCGTCCTCGATGATGCGCAGCATCGCTGTGGGCCGATGCTTCGTTTCTGCGGTTTCCTTGTTGGCCGCGAAAACTCTGACGATAAAGACTCCGTCATTCTTCAGGTAATTCGCATAGCGCCCCAGCAGGACTTTCACTTTGCTCAGGGGGACGTGATACATGGATTCGCGGAAGAGGATGACGTCGAATTGTTCACTGGGCGGCTGCCACTCGAGAAAGTCGGCGCGGGCAAAGCGATTCTTTTCCTCCCGGCCGCAGTCTTTTGTGCGGGAGGAGGCCTTTTCCAGAGCCGCCTGGGAAATGTCGACGCCGAGGTACGAGTCGTAGGCCGAGTCAGAGAGCTCGGTGGCGGTGTTGCCGGAGCCGCAGCCCAGATCGAGGATGCTGCCGTGCCGGGTGTGGCTTTCGAGGTGGTGGTACACGCAGTCCCCGGCCGTATGGTCGCGGAATTGCCACATGTTATTGCGGTATTCGCGATCCCAGACACGTTGCTTGATCGCCTGGGGCCCGAAGCTCAGGAGAAATCCACGCACAAATTGGATCGTGCGATCAACTAGGTACAAGGTCCCACCCCGGCAGATATCAGAGTCAGCGTGCTTACAAGAACAATTAGAGAATCGAATGGTTGATATCGGGTCTGGAGAGAACCGTACCACCGGCGAATCTCAGAACACCTAACCAAATAGTCACCACCTGGTAATTTCCGGCGGCGCATTTTGACACCATCTTAAACCGAATATCGATCTCCTGTGCGAGAGGTTTGCGAAAGAGTACCGCTTTTTCCACAAGCGCAGCCCGCAGCCCGTCTGCACCATGCCGACACACTGCTGATCAGGAAAGTGAAGCCAGCGGCCTGCGCGTTACAATCAGCATTCGATGGCCTACCAGGTTCTGGCTCGGAAGTATCGCCCGCAACGTTTTGCTGACGTGGCCGGGCAGGAGCACGTAACGCGGACGCTGCTGAATGCGCTGGAGCAGGGGCGCGTCGCGCATGGGTACATTTTTTCCGGGCATCGCGGGATCGGCAAGACGACGATTGCGCGCATCCTGGCGATGGCGCTGAACTGCCGGACGGCGGTCGGGACCCCAGGGCGGCCAGATCAGGAGCCGTGCGGGGTGTGCGATTCCTGTACAGAGATTCGCGCCGGCAACGCCGTCGATGTGCTCGAAATCGATGCAGCGACCAACCGCGGCATCGACGAAGTCCGGGAGCTGCGCGAGGCGGCGCGGTACCGGCCCGCGCGGGATCGATACAAGATATGGATCCTCGACGAGGCGCACCAGATCACCGATGCAGCGTTCAATGCCCTGCTGAAGACCCTGGAGGAGCCTCCGGATCACGTGATCTTCATGATGGCGACCACGCAGCCGGAAGACATCCCGCAGACGATCCGGTCGCGCTGCCAGCATTTCAGCTTTCATGCGGTGAAGTTCGACGACATCCTGGCGCAGCTGCGCACGATTGCCGAGCAGGAGAAGATTGACGCCGAGGATGCGGCGCTGCCGCTGCTGGCCGAGGCCGGCGATGGGTCGATGCGCGATGCGTTGTCAATCATGGATCAGGCCATCGCGTCGGCTCCGGTAGTCGAGGGAAAACCCCGGCTCGAGGCCGAACAGATTCGCGAGCTGATGGGCGCTGTGCCGAACACCGTTTTCGAGCGGCTGATGGAGCAAATCAGCGCGGGGCAGACGGCGTCCGTCATTGAGGAACTGAACGGGCTGCTGAACGCGGGCAATAGCCCGTCGGCGCTGGCGCGGCAGTTCGTGCGGTATTTGCGGAACGCGCTGATGGCGCGCATCGGCGGAGAGAATACCGATCTGCTGCAGATTTCGACCGATGAGCGGACGCGCGCGGCGCGGTCGGCGATGCTGTTTTCAGAAGAGGACCTGACGCGCTTTCTGCAGGTGATGCTACGGACTTTCGACGATCTGAATTACCGCCAGGAACAGCGCTTCCATTTGGAACTGGGACTGGTGAAGCTGGTCCACTTGCAGCGGCTGCTGCCGGTAGAGGAGTTGCTGAGCGGAATACAGGAACAGGGCGCCGGGCACAGGGTGCCGGGCACTGCGCAGGGTGGAGCACAGAGCCCAGAGCACAGAGCGCAGGGATCACCGGTGGGGGCAGGAACCAGGGTGCAGAGCGCAGGAGTTGCTGCGCCGCGGCCATCGCCCTTCGAAGCGGATCGGGAGCGCAAGGT